>JAGWIL010000404.1 GCA_028866335.1 Rhodospirillales bacterium | reverse complement strand
CCGTAATCGGCTTCAACGGAATCCTGCAAGGAGGCATCCAGGCGGCCGGAGAGAAGATCGGCATAAACCTGATCCTGGCCCTGATAAGAGATCACGTTCACGCCGTTGGGCTGCCAATAGGTTTTGGCATAGGTTTCCTGGATGGTGCCGGCTTCCACGCCCACGGTTTTGCCTTTCAGGCTGGCCGCGGTTGGCACCAGACCAGAGCCTTTTTTCACGATCAGGCTGGTCGGCTCGTCATACATTTCCGATGAGAAGGCAACCTGCTGGGCGCGCTCCGGCGTCACGGTCATTGAGGACAGAATCGCGTCGAACTTGCGGGCTTCCAGGGCGGGGATAATGCCATCGAAAGCCTGGTTTACGAATACGCATTTCACTTTCAACTGGGCGCAGATGGCGTTGCCAAGGTCGACGTCGAAGCCCTGGAAGGCGCCGGAAGGGGCAAGGGATTCAAAGGGTGGATAGGTTGCATCCACCCCGAAGGTGATTTGCGTGAAAGGTTTGGCCAAGGCAGCCACCGGCATGGCCATGCCAAGTATGCTGGCCGCTGCCAGCGCCGGCGCAAAAATCTTTTTCATGTTGTCTCCCATGTTGAAGGACCGTCCCGGCCCGCCTGCGCCGGGATGCGGATTGAGTGACATTACTCGTTTAAAACCGGAGCGCAACGGAAGAATTTCGGAAGCCAGGATGATAAATCTGCGTCGTGGTAAGGCAGTTAGGTCGCATAGAAGCAAATAATGTGCAGTTTTGCCTATTTTAAAGGCATGCCCGTGGGTTGGCGATGCCTGGACGGATAATATGATATATTATATCATATTAAGGAGCTGTGGGGTTTAGCGAATGATGATTAGGCTTGGTTTGGGTATGATTCTGACGCTGACGGGGCCGCTCGCCATGGCGCAGCCTGTGCTGCGCGCGGTGGGGTTGGAGAGCCAATATGCTGACGTTCTGGCGCAGATTGGCGGTCCTTATGTGAAGGTTATTGCTGTGCAGTCCAACCCCAATACCGACCCGCATGAGTTTGAAATAACGCCCGGTGTGGCGGCGGCGCTGCATGGCGCGGATCTCGTGGTGGAAAACGGGCTGGGGTACGATGCCTGGGCGGACCAGATGCTGGAAGGCAGCCGGGCCGAGGTGGTAAGCGCGCAAAAATTGCTGAACCTGCCTGATGATTCGCCAAACCCGCATTTATGGTACCGCATGGATACAATGCCAAAAGTGGCGGCGGCGGCGGCGGCTTTCTTTGCGGCGAAGGACCCGGCGCATAAGGCAGCATATGTGGCGAATTTGCAGGCATTCGATGAGTCTCTGACGCCCTGGAGGCAAGAAATCGCGCAGGTGAAGGCGAAATATGCGGGTGCGCCGGTTGCGGTGACAGAACCGGTGGCGGATTATCTGCTGCAGGAAGCTGGAATGAAGATTATGACACCGTTTTCCTTTGAGCTGTCGGTGATGAACGATACCGACCCCTCCCCACAAGATGTGGCGGCGGAAGAGGCGCTGCTGCGCGGCGGCAAAGTACGGGTTTTTGCTTATAATGAGCAGGTGGCGGACCCCGAGACGCAAGCCTTGCTGGCGTTGGCGAAACAACATGATGTGCAGATTTTGCCCGTATATGAGTTGATGCCCGCGAGCGCCGCGCATTATCAGGATTGGATGCTGCAAACTGCAACCGCTTTGAACCAGGCGTTGGCGGCCAGCGCAAAGTGACAGACACGGCCTTGGAAGTTGCAGAGCTGAGCGTTGCGCAAGGCGGCCGGGAGGTGCTGCGGCAAATTGGTTTCAGCCTGCCGCGTGGGTCCTTTTGTGGGCTGATC
>JAGWIL010000053.1 GCA_028866335.1 Rhodospirillales bacterium | reverse complement strand
CCTCGAACACATGGCCAAGATGGCCGCCGCAATTGCTGCAATGGGCCTCTATGCGGATCATGCCGTGGCTACGGTCAACATTGGTGCCGATTGCGCCTTCAACGGGGTCGTTAAAGCTTGGCCAACCGGTTCCGCTTTCAAATTTTGTGCTCGCCACGAAAAGGGTTTGGCCACAGCCAGCGCAGGCGAAACTGCCTGGGCGCTTTTCATAATTCAGCGCGCATGTGCCTGGGGCTTCCGTGGCATGGTCCCGTAAAATAGCATATTGGTCCGGTGTCAGGCGCTGGCGCCATTCGGCGTCACTGAGGGTAAAGGGAAATGCTGTTTCGTTAATGACACTCATCAGAGCTTCCTATCCGGGGCTAAATGACTGGAGCCAATATAAGCTGCATTGCTTTCTCGCCAAGTCATACTTACCGAATAGGGAAAAACTAACTTTTCCGGGTTTTGTTTGTGGTAAACATTAATTCTGGGTACTGTGATGGCCCCAGCAAACCGTTATTTGTGTTACCCGCCGCACCATGGCCCGGAATGGGTGCGAGGTAACAGGATAGCATCATCCGTTTAAAATAAAACGCTGGGTAAATGAGCGCCAATTTCAGGCCGCGGATTTATCGCCAGAGGCAACGGGCTTGGGTTTCAATGCGCGCCAACGCTCCAGAGTCGCCTCCCGGGCTGGTTTGCTGTCGCTCAAAGAGGCGGCGATCAACCGGTCGATGACAGCACTCCGAAGTTCAGCTTCGGTCTTGAGCGTATTGGCAGGCATAAATTTACCCTTCCATCTTCATAATCCGGACGCCTCGTCCGTTCCTGATACATTGCTTGGTAACAAAGGCACGAATAAGGCATCCTGTTGGAACTAATATGGCAACGCAATTTGCCCAAAAGGTGAAAAAAATTGTTGAAAACTTGTCATCCCCCCGTGCCATGGCATTTTGAATTTGTTATGGGGGAATGGGCAGATTTTAAGATTTGAGGCTTCATGGCAAAACGGCCGGTGTTTACGATCGTAGCGAGTGTAGCCGCGTTTGGGCTGCTCACCGCCTGCGCCGCACCGGGCTCGCAAACCGCATTGCTGGGGGGTACGCCGCCAGTCTCGGAACAAGCCTTGAAAGGCTCCTCCCCCCAGGTTTTGGATGCCGATTTCGGGGCCCCGATGTTGCGCCGGGTGGATGGGCCAGCCCAGGTTTGGCTCTATCATTCGGCAAGCTGCGGGATGAATGTGTTTCTTTACCCGGATGCGCAGGGAGCGCCCCGCGTGGCCGCCGTGGTGCCGGATGCCGGAGATAACCCGGTAAATTGTATGCAAAGCTTTGAGAAGCCGGCCACCGCCGCGGCACTGGAGCAAGGCGCCGCCTCCTGATAGCCTGTGCCGGCTTGAAATGAGGATGAAATGGCGTCTCTGAATATTGCCGTGCAGATGGACCCGCTGCATGGCATCGACATTACCGGCGATTCCACCTTCGCGCTGATGCTGGAAGCTCAAAGCCGCGGCCACCGGCTTTGGCATTACGAGGTGCCGCATATGTGGCTGGAGGGCGCGGTGCTGAAGGCGCGGGTGAGCCCCGTGACCGTGCAGGCCGTGGCCGGGGCGCATTACGAGTTTGGGCTGGAGCATGTGGCTGACCTCGGCACCATGGATGTGGTGCTGATGCGCCAGGACCCGCCTTTCGACATGGCCTATATTACCGCCACGCATCTGCTGGAGCATATTCACCCGAAAACCTTGGTGGTGAACAACCCGGCCGCCGTACGTAACGCGCCGGAAAAGCTGCTGGTGACGCATTTTCCGCAGCTCATGCCGCCGACGATGATCTCCTGGGACCGGGAGGCGATCAAGGATTTCAGGGCGCGGCATAAGGACATCATCATCAAGCCTTTATTCGGCAATGGTGGCGCCGGCGTGTTCCGCATCAAGCCGGATGATGAGAATCTCGGCTCGCTGCTGGATATGTTTTTTGCCGCCTCGCGCGAGCCGCTGATGATACAGCGCTATGAGCCTGCTGTGCGCAAGGGTGACAAGCGGATCATATTGATCGACGGCGAGCCGCTGGGGGCGGTGAACCGTGTGCCGGCGGAAGGGGATTCACGCTCCAACATGCACGCGGGCGGCCGCGCGGAGGCCGCGAAACTCACGGCCCGCGAACAGGAGATTTGCGCGGCGATTGGCCCCTTGCTGAAGGAGCAGGGGTTGTTGTTCACCGGCATCGACGTGATCGGCGACTACCTCACCGAGATCAACGTGACCTCGCCGACCGGGTTGCAGCAGATCGCGCGGTTCGACGGCGTTAACCTCGCCGCCGCCATATGGAAGAAAATTGAGGCGATCCGCGCCCAAAGCTAATCGAGTTTACGCAGAATGGGATGATAAGCCCGGCCTTGATAAACAAGGCCGGAGCTGGACTGGCCGAGATGGACGGCCCGTACCTCGCAGAAGAATACCGTGTGCGTACCAACATCCACGCTCTGGCTTACGACGCAATCCAGGCTGGCGGCGGCGTTTTCCAGCACGGGGGCACCGGTTGCCAGGCTTATCCATCTGCCGTGGCTGAAACGCTCTGGCATGGGTACGTTTCCAACCCCCGCAAAGATGGGGGATAATTCCTCATGCTCATGCGTGAGCACGTTAACGCAGATGATCCCCGCTTCCTTGAAAATTTCGTGGCAGCGGCTGGAGCGGTTGATGCAGACCAGCATGGTGGCGGGGGTGTCTGTTACTGAGCACGCCGCCGAGACGGTCATGCCCACAGCGCCTTCCGGCCCGTTGGTGGTGATGATGTTCACCGCCGCACCCATGCGGGCCATGGCCTCCCGGAAGTCCGAACGGTCGAAAATAGCGTCGGGCATCGGTTGTTTTTCCTCGGGCACGAGTTTTTTTAGCTCTTTCCCTTAACCGGGCGCAAGGCGCGGCCACGCTGCACGGCGGCCTCGCCGAAGCGGGCGCGCAGCCGGTCTATCGCTTCCTGCCGGGCGCGGCGGCGGGGGGTTGCGGTGTCGGCAAGGTCGCCTTGGTCTGCCAGTGCGGCCGCTGCCAGCGGAGCCGCGCCTATGCCGATGAGCCGGAAGCGCGTGCCATCGGCCTCGCGCGCTAGCACAGGCTGGGCGGCTTCAAAAATGGTTTCCGCAAGCTGGGTGGGGGAGGGCAGGCGCTGGCTGCGGGTGCGCAGCAGAAAATCAGTGGTTTTGAGTTTCAGGACGATACCCGCTGCGGCCTGGTCCTCCCGGTGCAGGCGCCGGCCGAGTTTTTCGCAAAGCGGCCAAAGCGCGGCTTCCAGGGCTTCACGGTCTGCTATGTCCGTCTCGAATGTGGTTTCGGCGCTGATGGATTTACTCTCCCGCTCCGGGCGGATGGGCCGGTCATCCTGCAGCCGGGCGCGGGCGATAAGTGCCGCGGCCTCATTGCCCAGCCGCGCGGCCCGGCCTTCTTCCAGCGCCGCGAGTTGGCTGATTGTGATGATGCCTAGGGCCTCCAGCCGTTTCACCTGGGCGGGGCCAATGCCGGGGAGCAGGCCAATCTTTTCCTGTGCCAGAACCGCCGCCGCTTCCGCGCCCAGCACGGTGAAGCCACGCGGCTTGCCGCGTTCAGCCGCCAGCTTCGCCAGCATTCTGTTGCGCGCGAGGCCTATGGAGATGGTAATGCCGAGTTCGGCCTCAACGCGCCGTGCCAGGCGGGAGAGCACAATCGCGGGAGCGGCGCCGTGAAGCGTTTGCGTGCCGGAAAGATCAAGTGCGGCTTCATCGACGGAAAGCGGTTGTACAAACGGTGTGAGAGCCTCAAACATCGCCCGCATCTGACGGGAGACGGCGCTGTATTTGGCCATTTCTGGTGGCAGCACCACGGCTTGCGGGCAAAGCTTGCGGGCCTTGAACATCGGCATGGCGGAGCGCACGCCGTAAAGCCGGGCGATGTAACAGCATGTGGAAACCACGCCGCGCACACCGCCGCCGATGATGACCGGCTTGTCGCGTAATTCGGGCCGGTCGCGCTTTTCCACCGCCGCGAAGAAGGCGTCACAATCGATATGCGCGATGGCGAGGGTGAACAGCTCCGGGTGGCGGATGATACGCACACCGCCGCAGTTGTTGCAGGCTGAGCCTTGCACAATCTCATCGCAATCGCGGCAAAGGGCGGGCATTTCAGCCCACCCTTGGTAAAATTACTCGGCGGCGCGCGATGATGAGGCTCTGCTTGAACGCCACGCCATTTTTACATTGCGCTGTCATCGATGACATAAGCGGCGGTGACGCCACCATCGATGGTATAAGCCGAGCCGGTAATGAAACTGGCTTCATCAGATGCCAGAAACGCTACAAGGTTGGCGATTTCCGATGGCTCGGCGAGGCGGCCCATTGGCAAATAACGTCGGCGCAGCTTCCAGGCTTCGTCATCCGCCAGAAACGCCTTCACCAGCGGCGTGGCGGTGGGGCCGGGGCAAATGGCAACGGCGCGTATACGTTGGCGCGCATACATGATGGCGAGTTCGCGGGTCATCGCCAGCACGCCGCCTTTGGCGGCGGTGTAGGCAATTTGCGGAAACGCCGAGCCGACAAGTGCGACGATGGAAGCGGTGTTGATGATAACGCCGTTTCCAGATTGCAACAGATAAGGAATCCCTGCCTTGCAGCAAAGAAATACTGAGGTGAGGTTCGCCGCGATGGTTTTGTTCCAGGCGGCAAGCGGGGTTTCCACCGGGCCGGTGTCGTCGCCAAGGCAAATGCCAGCATTGTTGAACAGCACATCCAGCCCGCCAAAGGCCGCCGCACCTTCGGCGAACATTGCCGCACAGGCGGTTTCATCCGTGAGGTCGCCGATGACGGTTGTGGCCTGCCCGCCCATGGCCTGGATGGCGGCAGCAGTGGCGAGACCTGCCTCGGCGCTGATATCCGCGCAGATTACCTTGGCGCCCTCGGCGGCGCATTTTTCCGCCGTGGCGCGGCCAATGCCGCCGCCGGCGCCGGTGATGAACACGCGTTTATCTTTCAGGCGCATGAGAGGATTACTTGCAGTTGCGCAATGAGGGGTTCGCCCGGCGCGAACACGCCATCAAACGCAGCGGTGCCGACGGTAAAGCCGTCCGCCCCGGCTTCGCGCAAGGCGGCGATACGGGCCGGGCTATCCACCCCGCCAGCGCAGATCAGCGTTTTACCTTTCAGGCCGTTTCGCGCGGCGCGCACCAGGGCCAAGGGGTCGGCCTCCACCGCGCGGTAAGCCAACAAATCAGCCCCGGCGCAGCCCAGCGCGGCGAAGGCGGCGCAATGGGCTTCCACTTCCATCGCACCGCCGCCAAGCTGCGTGGGGTGGCCAATGGGCGTACCGGGGAAGGGGTAATATTCCACTTTGCTGCCCGCGAGAATATCGAGCGTTTCCACCACCTCGGTGCCACCCAGCAGCTTATCTATCCCCAGGGCCAAGCCGACGCGCGCGGAGTGCAGAGCCGCAGCCGGAGATGTCGCCACCACTTCCAAATAGCTGGTAGCGCCGAGCTCCTTAATGCGTGCATGAAGCTGGTGCAGCGTCTCTTCGTCCACCCCAATATCCTTGAAGCCGATATGGCGCAGCCCGAGGGGAGCGATCTCATCCAGGATCGCTAGGCAATCAGGCACCGTACGGTCCTGGCGGGTGAGCATGAAGATAAACTCCATGCCTGACTGTCTCATTGCCGGACCGGCAGAGCAATGAGTGTTGATAAAAATTTTTTATTGCGTTGCATGAGGGGTTTCTCAATCCCGTGGTGCAGCAGGGCGGCGATAGCAAACGAAAATAGCAAAGATAGACTTAGAAAACCCAGGCTGAATTGCAAGGGGTGCCGCGCCAACGGCGGGCCGAGCCAAAGTGCCGCCATCCGCTCGGCAGGCTCGTTCACAAGGTAGAGCGGGTAGGAGATGGCACCAAGATAAAGAAAAGGCCGGGTCGCCAAAATTAGCCCCCAGCCTTGCCGTTGGGCGAGCATGATGGCCAGCCAGGCCAAAGCGGTGAAAACCTCCCCGGCTCTGGTGAAGGCAGAAAGCAGGCATATCCCCGCCAGGCAGAGGATGAAGGGTGCTGGCCGGTTGGTGGTGAGCCAGAGGCGGCTGGCAAGCCCGAGGGCGAACCAGGGTGCGGCATCCGGTAAAAAAGCGCGGGAAAATTCGGCTCCCAACGGCAGCAAATGGTAGAGAAAACCCATTCCCAACAAAGCCAGAGCGAACGCAGAAAAATCGCGCGGGGCAAAAAGCCCGATCAGCAGATAAAACTGCCACTCCGTGGAAAGCGACCAGGCGGGGCCGAGCAGCGTGACCCAGCCAAAAGGTAGCCATGAGTCCGGCACCAGCCCGTGCAGCAGGGTGAGATGCGCCAGCAGATGCGCCCAGAGTGGATGCGGCAAGCCGGGCGAAACAATGGCGCGCGCGGCCTGGCCAGCCCAGGGCAGGGCAGGCAACGGGTTGCCCTGGGCTTGCGTGAGAATGGAGGCCCCCAGCACCAGAACATAAACCGGCAGCAGCCGCCTGGCGCGCGCCGCCATAAAGGGGCTGAAACGCCAGTTGTAATGTTCCAGAGAGCCCGCGATCACCAGCCCGCTCAGCGCGAAAAACAAATCCACCGCCGCCTGCCCATGGGCGAAAATGCTGCCCAACCATGCTGGTGCGCTGGTTAAAGGCAATGCGTGGCCGAGCACGACGTAAACCGCCAACAGCCCGCGTAACCCGTCCAGGCGTTGCAATCTCCGCATGAACACAATTTAAACGGGAATTTATTTTTTCTCTAGAGCCGGATGATTTTGGGGCGAATCACGCAGTGGTTCGCTATAAATCTGAATCCGCCTCTAATACTATGGAATAGAGTGCGATGACGTTAGGTTCACTCGCAAAGTGAGCGAATCTAACGTCATCGCACTCTGGCACGCGGTAAGGCTTGCTTGGGTGGGCGGCAACGCCATGTCCCATGCAGTACAATCCGGTTGGAAGGTGAAGCTTAATGCCGAGCTGGCAATCCTACCTCGTGCACCCGGTGCTGCGCGTGTTTGTAAAACGTAAGCTGGAGAAGGCATTCACGCCGGTTGAGGCGCGGGCTGCCTTTGGTAGCCACCCGCTGCCGGTGGCTCCAGGCGTTTCTTTCACGGCGGGCAGCATTGGCGGGGTGCAGGGAGAATGGGCGCAAGGCAAAACCCCTTTCGCCGGGATGATGCTGTATCTGCATGGCGGCGGCTATTTTGCATGCTCGCCCGTAACGCACCGGCCTGTTACCGGCGGGTTTGCCCGGCATGGCTTCAAGGTGTTTGCGCCCAAATATCGGTTGGCACCGGAACACCCGTTCCCCGCCGCGGTTGAGGACGCGCTGGCCAGCTACCGCGGCTTGCTGGCGGCGCATGAGGCGGCGCGGCTGGTGGTGGCGGGGGATTCAGCCGGGGGCGGGCTTGCTTTGGCCATGCTGCTGGCAGCGCGCGAGGCTGGCTTGCCGTTGCCCGCCGCTCTGGTGTTGTTCTCGCCCTGGACTGACCTCGCCGCGACGGGCGCTTCCATCCAGGCCAATGAGGCGCGGGAGAGTATGCTGGTGGGGGCGCGCATCTCGGAGGTGGCGGCTTTGTATCTACAAGGCGCTTCGCCGGAAACGCCTTTGGCTTCCCCGCTTTACGGTGACCTGGCTGGCCTGCCGCCAACTTTGATCCAGGTTTCGGAGCGGGAGATTTTACTGGATGACTCCCGGCGGGTGGCTGAAAAGATGAACGCCGCCGGTGGCCGGGCAGAGCTTTCCATCTGGCCTAACCTGCCCCATGCATGGCAGATCAACCAGGCCTTCCTGCCCGAAGCGCGCCAGGCGCTGGCCCAGGCGGCGGATTTTGCCAAGTCCACCCTTGCATCTGAGGCTGTGCCCGCGTAAAGCCGGGCGATCATTGCTGCCGGTCGGGATCGGCGGCTGTTTCTGCATGGAGCTTACACGGTGAAAGCCAACATTCATCCGGACTATCACGAGATCAATATCATCATGACGGATGGTACGGAATTCAAAACCATGTCCTGCATGGGCAAGGCTGGCGAGACGCTGCGCCTGGATATCGACCCGAAATCTCACCCGGCATGGACCGGCGTGCAGCGCGTGATGGATACGGGCGGCCAGGTCGCCAAGTTCAACAAGAAATTCGCGGGCATCGGCGCGCGCAGCAAGTAAGGCTTTCCGGCTCCGCGAGGAGTGGTTAACGCCAAAGGCCGCCCAGTGGGCGGCCTTTTTGCATTCAGGGGTTTATGGAGCCGTTCAGGCTTCGGCGATCAGCCTTCCGGCTTCCTGCACGCCCAAAGCCTGCAAGCTGCGCAAGGCGGCGCTTAAACCCCGGTTGAGCTGTTGCGCCCGGCGGCTGGCATTTACGGAACGCTTGGCGAAACGGGTAAGCGCACCGCGCAGGGCATCGGCCAGGCCCGCCGCATCCGTCTGCTCAATATGGCGGAGCTGTGCAGCGGCGGCGGCAAGGTCTGAGGCGCCAAGCTGGCCCATGGCTTCGGCGATGTCTGCGAAAGCCGGTGCGGCTTCGTTCAGCGCCACTTCCACACTTGCCGCGGCCTCGGAAATTTCGTTTGGTTTGCCGGCAAGCATCAAACTGTCCAGTTTTTGCAGTTTGAGTGTCAGATCTTCAACCAGTGCCAGCCCCTGGGCCAGCAGAACATCTACTCGCGTGGTGTCACCGTTGTTCGTTGGCGGGGCCACCGGGCGAAATTGCCCGGAAATATTCATCGCGGTGTCTCGCTCAACACGGTGGAAATCGCCTGGGCCAGATTTTCCGGTGAGACATTATAGCTGCCATTGGCCAAAGCGGCTTTGATGGTGCCGATATTTTGCTGGTTCACCCCGGTGGCACCGCGCGCGGCGCTAACAAGAGCGGCACTGGTTTGCGCGGCTTCACTCAGCGTTACGGAATCGGCCTGGCCTGTCTGGCCGGAAGCGCTGGGTTGCGGCTTGGCGGCGGGTGGCGGGGGAGGGGCGGCATCCATGGCCGATAATTGGGTATAAGGCTGAATCGTATTGGTCATGCGGACACCACGCTTTCAGATGATTTTATCATGTCACGGTCCAGAAAGGATAAGGCAGCGTCGAAATCCTGCAATGCCTGTGGGCTATCTTCGGTGTTGGCGCGCAGCAGAGTAAAGCGCAGCGCAGCGTAGATCGTCATTAAAGCAGGGCCAAGTGTGGTGCCATCCGCCGTGTCCAGCACGCCGGACATAACGTTCAGCAGTTCATCCGCGCGGGAGATCATCAGTGCCTTGGTGGGTTGGTCGTTTTGTTCCAGGGCCATGCGCGCGCGGCGGCCATAATGGCGCAGCCCCCGCCAGCCCTGGCGCAGCCAGTGCAGCCCCGGCTCACCATCAAACATGGCGGCGCGGTAGGTGGTGTTGATGGCATCCATGCTGATTTCGTTCATGTCTTAGCCCGAGCTGGAAGATGAATTGCCGAGAAATACGCTGAG
>JAGWIL010000403.1 GCA_028866335.1 Rhodospirillales bacterium | reverse complement strand
AAGCTATGCGCGGCTTCGTGAAAATTCTCGGAGGATTGCAGCAGCGCCTTGGAGGGGATACAGCCGATATTCAAACAGGTGCCCCCCAGTGTCGCGCGCTTCTCAACGCAGGCCACCTTGAACCCGAGCTGTGCGGCGCGAATGGCGCATACATAGCCCCCCGGCCCGGACCCGATTACGATGATATCGAAAGCCTCGGCCATATTCTCTCCCCCAGGGATAACAGGTTCCGATAAGGCTCATAGCCCCGGTTGCGGCCCGGAACAATTCGCGGCAGGCGGGGCAGCCCAGCATTTTAAGCCTTTCGATTGTTTCATGAACCGATAACCCGCGCTGGCGCTTTCCACCCCCACATCAATTGTACTTTCAAGACAATAGTGGAGACGAATATGGGCCTGATCCTCCTTATCCTTATACTTATCCTGCTGTTTGGCGGTGGTGGCGGCTATTACGCGCATCGCAGCTATGGGGGGCGTGGCTCCGGCGGCGTGCTGGGCCTGGTCATCATCGTGCTGCTGATTGTGTGGCTGGCGGGCGGTTTCGCTTACCATTAACCAAGCCGAAATCGTGCCTTCGTAACGGCGTCCTGGTCGAGTGCGGCTTTAATATCAGCCTCGCCCGACAGGGACGCCAATATGATCACCCGGTTGAAATATGGCGCGGCACCGGTTGCCCGGCCCCGGTACAAAGCTGAAAAGGCGTTGGCCGCCGGGCCGCGTGCCGCACAGCAGAAACAACCAGGCTGGTGGCCGAATTTTGGGGCGGTAAAGCGCAGCGCATGGCCAAGCTCCGGCATGGCATGGTCGCCCTCCACCAGCACCGCGTCATCCGGCCCCGGCGCGCCACCAATATAAACGGGAATACGGCCATCTTTTTCCATGTATTGGAAATGGGGTGCAGGGAGGCTATTTGGCAAGCATGTCAAACCGTCCACACCTGCTTGAGGCCCTTTCCCGTAACGTTCTGCTCTGCGATGGCGGCATGGGCTCGCGTGTGCAGGCGCTTACCCTCGATATCGAGAAAGATTACTGGGACAAGGAAAACTGCACGGAAGTGCTGAACCTCTCCCGGCCGGATCTGGTGCGGGAGATCCATCGCGGCTATTTCGCGGCGGGGTCGGACATGGTGCAGACCAACAGCTTTGGTGGCTCGCCGATCACGCTGGGCGAGTTTGAGCTGACAGACCGCGCCTTCGAGATCAACAAAATCGCCGGTGAGCTGGCGCGGGAAGCCGCTGAGAGCTTCGCCGATGGCCGCCCGCGCTGGGTTATTGGCTCCATCGGGCCGGGCACCAAGCTGCCGAGCCTCGGCAATGTCGCCTATGACCCGCTGGAGGAGGCGCTGTTTTTGCAATCCCAGGGCCTGCTGGCCGGCGGGGTGGATGCCATCCTCATCGAAACCTGCCAGGATACGCTGCAGATTAAGGCCGCCGTGAACGGCGCCAAGCGCGCCATCGCCGCCGCCAAGAGCGACATCCCCATCTTCGTGCAGGTGACGGTGGAGACCACCGGCACGCTGCTGGTGGGGCCGGACATCGCGGCGGCGGCCACCATCATCAATGCGTTGGATGTGCCACTGATGGGCCTGAACTGCGCCACCGGCCCGCAGGAAATGGCCGAGCATGTGCGCTATCTCTCCCAGAACTGGCCGGGCAAGATTTCCGTGCAGCCCAATGCCGGCCTGCCGGAGCTGGTGGACGGCCAAACCCACTACCCCCTCGGCGGGGCCGAGATGGCGAGCTGGGTGGAACGCTTCGTGGTGGAGGATGGGGTGAACCTCATCGGCGGGTGCTGCGGCACCTCCATCCCGCATATCCAGGCGCTG
>JAGWIL010000402.1 GCA_028866335.1 Rhodospirillales bacterium | reverse complement strand
TTGGCGTGGCGTTGGGGCCATCGGTTGCGGCGGCGGTGCTGTCTCTGGCGAGCTGGAAGTGGCTGTTCCTCATCAATCTGCCCTTCGGCGCGGTGGCGTTTTATTTCTCCCTCACCTCCTTGCCTGTAACCCCCCGGCTTTCGGTGCGGTTAGACCTGTTGAGCGCCGCGTTGCTGGCGGTGGCCCTCAGCGGCATCGTCACCGGCGGCGATAATTTCGCGCAAGGCCACGGCCTGTTTCCTGGCCTCGCTTTGCTGGTTCTAGGTATTGCCGCCATGGCGGTTGTCGTGCGGTTGCAGCTCACGCGGTCTCACCCGTTATTGCCGGTTGACCTGCTGGCCCGCCCCAGTTTTTCCATCGCCTTTGTTACCGGGTTTCTTTCTTTCGTTGCCTCGAATTTTTTCATCATTTCGATGCCGTTTAATCTTACCAATGTGCTGCATCGTGGGCCGGTGGAAACGGGGCTGGTTATTACCGCATGGCCTGTTGCCATCATGTTCATGGCACTCTTCGCCGGGCGGCTGGCAGACCGTTACCCGGCGGCGTTTCTGTCATCTCTCGGCATGGTTATTTGCGGCACCGGCTTTCTTCTGCTGCGGCTTTTGCCAAACGCCCCCTCCGACCCGAACATCATGTGGCGCATCGCCGTCGCGGGCATCGGGTTTTCCCTGCTGCAACCGCCCAACAATAAGGCGATGCTGATGGCAGCACCCAAACACCGCATCGGCGGTGCCTCGGGCATGATCTCCGTTTCAAGGCTGTTTGGGCAGACGATGGGCGGTATGCTGGTGGCGCTTACCTTGGGGTTGGTACATTCCGCCCCCACCAAAACTTGCCTGGCTTTGGCGGCTTTCTCTGCCTATAGCGCGGCGGTTATCAGTTTCTCGCGCGTGCTGGTAAATCAGGCGGATTAAACGGCGATTGCTCCCATGGCGCAAACCGGATACCAGCATCGTTGCCAAATAAAAATCAGGAGGCAGCAATGACGGTTCAACTGGGTGAGCGGCAGGCGGGGTTCGATACACGCAAGCTTGGTTTTCCCAGTGTCGATGGCTGCATGGCCATCGTCGTGGTTCTGCCGGAGGGCTTGTACGGCTATCACTCCTTAGGTGGTGAGCGGGATACGGACTGGCCCAGGATCATCCCACAATTCAAAGCCTTCATTGAAGGCAAGGGTGGGACCCCGGCCAATGCAACGCGGCTTTATGGCATCACCCATGTCAGCAAAAGGGGCTGGAGCCTGGGGGTGCGCAAGGAGCGTTGGAAAGAAGAGCTAAAAGCCTATTACGACGGTCTCGGCCTGAGTTGCCGCATTTCTGGCTATAATCTGGATGACGGCATCGTCGGCGGTTTCCACAAGAAGGGCGTATCCGCCTATGTCGAGTTCGAGAAATTTGGCTCGAAATGCGATGTGAGCGTGCAGAGCTGGGACACAGTGACCTATACCGCGAAGAAAGCCATCCAGAATCCGTGGGGCGACGACATCAAAACCATCCAGGGGGGCAAGCTAGTGGCGGTTCAGGGTGATATTTTCGACCCTGTTACTGCAAGGGCGCTAAAAAAGATCAGCAAGACAGCGCTGAAATCCTAAAGGCGAGAGGCAACTTACCCCGCCAGAGCCTCCGCGCAGGCATCCAGAATCGCATCGCAATCCAACTCATATTCCCGGTACAGTTCCGCCACCGTGCCGGACTGGCCAAAATGGTCCGGGCCCAGCGCCATCACCCGCTGCCCGCGCACCGCACCTAGCCAGGAATGTGCTGCGGGGTGGCCATCCAGCACCGTCACCAACGCGGCGTTGGGTGCCAGCGGTGCCAGAATCTC
>JAGWIL010000401.1 GCA_028866335.1 Rhodospirillales bacterium | reverse complement strand
CATGCCTTCCTTCCCCGCGCCGGAGACGGATTGGTAGGTGCTTACCACTACGCGCTTGATCTTGAAGCGGTCATGCAGGGGCTTCAACGCCACCACCATCTGGATGGTGGAGCAGTTGGGGTTGGCGATGATGTTGCGCTTGGTGTGCAGGGCGATGTCCTGCGGGTTCACCTCGGGCACCACCAGCGGCACGTCCGGGTCCATGCGGAACTGCGAGGTGTTGTCGATGACTACGCAGCCCTGGGCGGCGGCGCGCGGGGCATGAACGGCGGAGACTGAGGCGCCGGGGGAGAACAGCGCGATGTCCCAGCCGGTAAAGTCGAAGGTTTCCAGGTTCTGCACCTTCAACACCTTTTTCTCGCCGAAAGAAACCTCCTGCCCGGCGGAGCGGCCAGAGGCCAGCGCGGCGATTTCAGACACTGGAAAATTGCGTTCCGCAAGGATTTTTAAGATTTCACGCCCGACCGCACCGGTGGCACCGACAACCGCAACCCTGTAGGGCATGACGAAAACTCCCAAGAATAAAACCGGAGGCCGGGGTTAAGGCGAAACGGCGCAGGGTGCAAGCACCGTGCGGGAATACCTCTAGCGCGGCTGAATTGGGGGCGCTTTTCCGCCCGTTTGGCCTCTCGATCAAATTTCGGTGCGACTCTCAAATGATGTTGAAAAAATAAATCAATCATGTATAATTTGGATGTCTGGGGCCGAAAACTGGAGCTGGGCAAAGGAGGCGGAGATGGGCAGCAATGGCGGTACTTTCAGCGGGTTGGTAGCGAATTTCGCTGCCACCGTTATGGGAATTGCGGGCGCTGTGGATAGCTTTTTGCTCACGATCATGGCCCTTTTTGGAATTATCGAGCCGCAATGGCAGCTATGTTTCCTGCTCACCTTGGTTTCGCTGCTGGTTATGATGGTGATGCGCACGCTGGGCGGGCTGTTTGGCTGGCTGGCGTTGCTGTTCGCTGCGGTTTTGGTGCTGCATTTCGTGCTGCCGGTATTGGGCCAGCATAGCTAGGCTTAGCCCTTATGGGTTGTAATGGCCCGGCTGTTTCGCCGCGTTTGAGCAAGACGCAACTTATGGCCTTGCTGTGCCGGAAACCCTATGTTACTGCCCCGCCGAGCCTCACTAAGAGGCAATATATTTCAGAGCACGGCAAGTAAGAGGCGGGAAGAATTTGGTCGAAATCACGGGCATGGGTACGAACGGCCTTGCCGCGCGTTACGCCGCGGCGCTTTATGCGCTTGCCGCTGAGCGTGGCACGTTGGACGAGACGACCGATCAGATGGATGCGCTTGGCAAGTTGATCAAGGCGAACAAGCCGCTTGGCGCGTTGGTTGCTAACCCGCTGACGGATACCGCCAAAATTGGTCCGGCGCTGGATGAGGCGCTAGCCGCCCAGGGCGTTGCTGAGCTTGTGCGCCATTTTGTGGGCGTTGTTGCCGCGAATCGTCGCCTGCGTGACCTGCCCATGCTGATCGAAGGTTTTGGTGCCTATGCCGCGGCTCGCCGTGGCGAGGTTGTGGCTACCGTCACCTCTGCCCATGCCCTTAATGATACCCAACGCAACCAGCTTCGCGCCCGTTTGGCCGAATCGGGCCATGGCACCGTGCGACTGGTTGAACAGATCGACCCGGCGCTGCTAGGTGGGCTTCGCCTGCAAATTGGCGACAAGCTGTATGATACAACTCTTAAGTCTCGCCTTAACCGGCTGAATTATTCTCTCAAGGGAGCTGCCTGATATGGAGATCCGTCCTGCCGAAATCTCCGAGATTCTGAAGCGTCAGATCGCGGATTTCGACACCGAAGCCAATGTGGCCGAAACTGGCC
>JAGWIL010000052.1 GCA_028866335.1 Rhodospirillales bacterium | reverse complement strand
TTCAGCAGGGCAATCTGTGCTGCATCCTGCTTGTTCAGGCTTTGCGCGCTGGTGAGCTGGGACTGCAAATCGCCGCCATCCGCCGTTTGCAACGCGGCGATACGCCCGGCGGCGGAAGCCGCTTCGGCCTGTGCATCAGAAAGCTGATCCTGCAGCGATTTCTGCGAGGTCTGTAACCCGGAGATCGTGGTCGTGTCCGTGGCCAGCTGCTGGTTAAGGCTGGTATTGGCCGCCTGCGCGGTGGCAAGTTGCGCGTTCAGCGCCGCCAGCTCCTGCGTCAAGGAGGTATCTTTCGATGTCTCCATCGAAAGGCTCTGGGTCAGCTCCGCAATCTGCTGCTTCAACACATTTATGGTATTGTCAGACCCCGTAAGTGCTGTGGAAAGAAACGCCTCGGCCAGCACGAACACCAGCAGCACAAAGATGGTGACCATGAGCAAGGTGGAAAGCGCATCCACATAACCTGGCCAGGCTTCCAACCCATTGCCGCCATTGCCGCGCCTGCGGCTCATGAACGTGGTTCATCCAACCGCGCGGAGATGGTGCGCGTGAGCAGGCGGATATCGTTGCGCAAATCCGTAACGCCCTGGCTGCGGCCCTGCTCCGTTTCCGCCATAAAGCGGTTCAGCAGCAATTCGATATTCCTGAGATGCGCGCGGGAAATATCATCACCAGTACTTTTCGCATCGGAAAGCCGGGCGAGTGCCGGGGAAAGTGCCACCTGCGCGTTCGCCACCTTTTCCATGAGCTGGTGCTGCAAGCGTAGCGTGTCGCCCAAATCGGCCATGCGGTCAGCCAAAGCGCGCAAAGCGTTGTTGCCCTGGGTGCGGCTTTCCTCGCTGCGGGTTAGCACGCGCTGAAGCTGGTCCATGTTCTCGGCGGTTTGCTCCAGCAGCGCCTGCACATAGCCGGGAATGCTGCCTTCGCCGTCTCCGCCCAGCGCGCCAGTGCCCAGCTTTGTAAGGGTAGCGAGCCATTCTTCAAGTTCGTTGAAAAAGCGGTTCATTGCCTGGCCCGCGGTAAGGTCTAAAAAGCCCAGAATCAGCGCGCCGGAGAGGCCGAACATGGAAGCAGAAAACGCCGTGCCCATCCCCGCCAGCGGTTTGGCGAGGCCGGATTTCAGTTGCGCGAACATCGCGTTCACATCGCCGCCGCCAGTCAGGCTCATGCCGTTAATCACCTCCGCCACCGAGGAGACTGTATGCAGCAGCCCCCAAAACGTGCCGAGCAGGCCAAGGAAGATCATCACCCCGGTGATGTAGCGGGACAATTCGCGGGATTCGTCGAGCCGCGATGAAACGCCATCCAGAATCGTGCGCATGGACTGGCCAGAGAGCGTAATCCGCCGCTCGCCATCGGCCCTGCCGTGCAGCATCCGCGCCATGGGGGCGAGCAAAGTGGGGGGCGTTGCTTCCACCAGCTTCTGGCGGTTGCGGCGGAATTCCTCCACCCAGGCGGCCTCCGGGTAGAGGCGCTGCACCTGACGGATGTTCCAGAACACCCCAAACAGTTCAACCGCGAAAATAACCGAGTTGATAACCGGATTGGCCATGAAAAAATGCGCCAGAACCGGGGAGAGCACCGCCGCACCGGCATAAACCACCAGGCAGAACAGAACCATCCGGATGAGGTAGCTGGTGGGCTTGGTCATGGCGCTGCACTGGCTCCAATCAAGGCTTCGTTGTCATCAGCGCCGGGTACGCTGCCAGATGCACGCGGGATGATATTCTGCGCGGGTACACCGCAGGCTGCCAGCGCATCACGAATCGCGAAAGCACGGTTCAGGGAAAGCCGCATCGCGCCGGAGGGGTCGTTGGGGTCTGTTGGCGCGCGGGCAACCACCGGCACCGGCGCGCTGGCCGTGCAGAACGGCTTCAGCGCGGCACTGGCTCCGGCGGGCAGGGTGGCGCTGCCGGGTGCGAACTCAATGCGGGCAACGGGCACCGGCATGGGTTTGGGCGGCGCGGACTTCGGCGCGGGTGCTGGTTGCGGTTTTGCTGATGGCGCCGGTTTGGCAGGAGCAATCATTTCCGGCGCTACTGGCTTGGCGTGGTGGGGGTAATGCGGGTGCGGCTGACGGATAACAGGCAGGGCCATCGCGGGCTCAGCCTTGGCCGCCGGGGCAAGTGGGGGTAAGCCCTGAAGTTGCCGCAACGCGGCTGGATTGACCGTTACCTGCGCAAAACCGCAGGCCGGAACGAGTGCCAGGAAACAAAGGAGCCAGAGCGATTTTTTCACTCTGTCAGCCTAGCCTCAACCCCGCCGCGCCGCCAGACCGTCCTGCACCAGTTCCAGCAGCTTGGGGTGGAGATGGGTGTTTCCGGCCACCACCACCTCGTCAACATTGTCCTTGCCGTCACCATCGGTGGCATAGCCGCCCGCTTCGCGCACGATCAGCATTCCCGCCGCGATATCCCAAGGTTTGATGCCCATTTCCCAATAGCCGTCATAGCGCCCGGCGGCCACCCAGGCGAGGTCCAGCGCCGCCGAGCCGAAGCGGCGCACACCCGCCGTGGCAGGCATCAGCGCACCCAGCGTGCGGGCGAAGGCGAGGCGGTTGCTGGCAGAGGTCGCGGCAAAGGGAATGCCGGTGGCGAAAAGGGCTGTGCTCAGCTCCCTTCGGCCAGAAACGCGCAGGCGCTTATCGTTCATGTAAGCGCCGATGCCCTTTTCGGCCCAGAACATTTCGCCGTTCACGGGGCAGAATATCGCCGCCGCGTTAATCTCGCTGCTGCCGTCGGGCAGGCGTTTTTCCAGCGCGATGGAAATCGCCCAATGCGGAATGCCATGCAGGAAGTTGGTGGTGCCGTCCAGCGGGTCCACCACCCAGCGCCAGGCCCATTTATCTGAGCCCGAGGCACCGCTCTCCTCCATCAAAAACCCATAGCCGGGGCGGGCTTTTTCCAGTTCCTCACGCAGCGTTTGCTCGGCGCGCATATCCGCCTGAGTAACAAAATCTCCCGGACCCTTCACGGAAACCTGAAGGTTCTCAACCTCCATGAAGTCGCGCAGCAGGCGTTTCGCTGCCTTGTTGGCGGCGTTGTGCATCACCGTCATATGCGCGGAAAGGCGTGGCATCATGGCGAAAAACCCTAAAACAATAAAAGCCCGCATGGAGCGGGCAGGTGAGAAACTCGCCCGGGCCAAAACGCGGCCCGGGTAGAGTTTATCCTTTGGCGCGCTCTACGTAAGAGCCATCTTCCGTACGCACCACAATCCGCTCACCGGCCTCAATAAAGGGCGGCACCAGCGTTTTCACGCCGTTGGAAAGCTTGGCGGGTTTGTAGGAGGAAGAAGCGGTCTGTCCCTTCACCACCGGGTCCGCCTCCACTACTTCCAGCGTGGCGTGCGGCGGCAAGGTAATGCCAACCGGGTCGCCTTCCACCAGCGCCACGGAAACCGCCATGTTGTCCTGCAAAAACGGCGCGGAATCGCCCAGAATCGTGGCGGGCACCATAAACTGCTCAAAGGTTTCGGGGTCCATCAGCACCAGGTTGTCGCCATCGGTGTAGGAATAGCTGTAATCCCGGTCCTCGGTGGTCAGGCGCTCCACGGTGTCGGCCGTGCGCCAACGCTCATTTGTTTTGTTGCCGGTCTTCAGGTTACGCATTTCCACCTGAATGAAAGCGCCGCCCTTGCCGGGGGTGATGATCTGCTGCTTCAGCACGGTCCAGCGGTTGCCTTCGTGCTCGATGACCTGGCCAGCGCGAATAAGGTTTGCCTGCTGCTTCATAAAACTGCCCTGCGGATTGAATACTGAATGATCGTGAGGCCGGGGCTTACGCCGCCCGGGCGCGCGAGGCAAGGGTTTTGGCCCTCAAGCTCCGGCTGGTCCAGTGCGGATTGGTAAATGGCACGTTCATCTTCGGCGGTGGCGATTAACGCTCCGTTCACGATGGCGGGTTTAGGCTGGGCACAATCTCTAGTCGTGGATATGCCGCAAAACGGGGCAGCTTATGAGGATGACCCCCGATGAATTCCGAGCCCCAGGAGGTTGTGCGGCGTATCTCGAAGGCTGGTTGTGCGCCGCTTCTGGCCTTACCCGCCGCCCTTTCCCTCAATGCCCCCGCCCTGGCCCAAACCGTAATCAATACCAGCCAAACCGGCAGCCTTTCGCTGGATGGGCTGGCCGGACCGGTTGAAATCGCGACAGGGGTCAGCATCACTGCCGCCGGAGGAGCGGCCGTTAGCGCCAACTTGCCGACGCAATTTACCAATGCCGGGCAGGTGCAGGATTCGGCGGGCATCGGCATTGCCCTGGGTGGTGGCGGTTCGGTGGCAAATTCCGGGCTCATCAACGCGAGCAGCTATGGGGTGCGCGCGGCGGGCGTTGCCGCCACGGTCATCAATTCAGGCCAGATCGGCGCGGGGGATGACGGCATCAGCCTCAACCGGGGAGGAGTGGTCACCAATACCGGCTCAATCTTCGGCGCGCATATCGGCGTTTACACTGGCAATGGGCTGGGCGTGGTGCAGAACAGCGGCACCATCTCGGCGCGCAATGGCGATGCTGTTTCGCTGTATTCCGGCGGCAGCCTCACCAATGCTGCCGGGGGTGAATTACTGGGCGGGTATTCTGGCGTTTATGCGGGTGGCAATGGTTCTTCCATCACCAATGCCGGGCTCATTTCCGGGCCGCTTTTCGGCGTATACCTCATGGGTGATTCCACCATCACCAATAGCGGCATCATCGCCGGTGGCACGGATGGCATAATCGATATCGGCCAGGGTGGCACGGTGGTTAATTCTGGCGTGATCCATGGCGGCCAGGCAGGCGTGCAATTCAACAAAGGCGGCAGGCTGAGCAACGCAGGAACCATCACCGGGCTTACGGGTGTTGTCGTGAACGCTGGCGCGGTCATCAACAACGCTGGCACCATCACCGCAACCGCGGGGGGTAACGCCATAAGCCTGCGCGGTGGGGCCAGCAGAGTGACGCTGGAAACCGGCAGCGTGGTTAACGGCGCGATCGCCGCAAACGGCACCGCCAGCACCATCAACCTCGCCGGGCATGGCAGTCTTTCAGGCGATATCACCGGCTTGCAGGCCGGGCAGGTCAACATCCTGCAAAACGCCATGTGGACGGTGAGCGGCAACTGGCAAGCCGGGCAGGTAGTGAATGCGGGCACGCTCACCGCCGGGCTGGTTGGTACGCCGCTCACCATCCAGGGCGACTACACCCAAACCAGCACCGGCACGCTGCGCGTGGTGGTAACGCCGCTGGGCATGAGTCATCTGGCCGTCACCGGCACCGCGCATCTGGCGGGCACGCTGGCTTACGTGCTCTCCCCCGGCACCTACCAACCGGGCAGCTATAGTTTCCTCACCGCAGCAGGCGGGGTAAGCGGCGATTTCTCCACCGTGCAGGTGAGCGACGCGGCGCAACACAGCCGCTTGCCCGCAGGCGCGGTGACGATAACCGCCAGCCAGACGCCCGTTGTTTCTGTGGCACCACCCGCCTTGGTGCTGGCGGTGAGGCAAACAGTGGTGGTGGCACCGCCAGATGGCGCGGTGTTCGCAAATGCCGGGCAGGTTTTGGCGCTGGCGGGTGCTGCCTCCGGCCAGGCATTGCTGGCGCGGGCGGATGGGCAGAGCGGCGCGCCTTGCACGGCACCGGCACCGGCTGGGCCGCAGGCAGGGCAGGCGGCCAATGTGGTTTCGGCCCTGGCCAGCGGGTTTTGCGGCATGGGCGGCTGGATGCAGGCCACCGGCAGCGATATCTCGACAGACGGCGCATATAACGCGCGCGGCGGCGGGTTTCTGGCGGGGCTGGACCGCGCTGTCGGCGCTGGCCGCCTGGGCCTGGCGGTGGGGTACGACGTGCTGAATTTAAAGGACGAGGCAGGCGGCAAGGCGTTTTTGGGCACCATGCGGCTTGGCCTTTATGGCGGGATAAACTGGGGCCCTGCCGCGCTGAGTGCCGAGCTGATGGATGGGCTGGTGAACACCGGCACCACCCGCGCCACCGGGGCAGGCTGGGCTGCGGCCAACGGCCATGGCAATGTGCTCTCTGCTGCCCTGCAGGCCGCATTTCCCATCGCCGCTTGGGGTGGGGCTTTCCGCCCGGCGGCGGGGCTGGAGATAACCCGCTATGCGCTTGGCGGCTTGAACGAGGCCGCCGCCGCGCAACCTCTGGCGGTAAAAACCGCCTCTGCCAGCGGCATTTATGTGGCCCCCTATCTGCGCCTTAACGCCTCGCGAAACTTCATCACCGGGCAAGGGTTTTATGTAAGCCCAAATGCCACAATCGGGCTTACGGTGAACGCCATTAACCCTGGTGTCTCGGTGGGCATGACGGCGCAGGACGGCACCGCATTCAGCGTCGCGCCACCGCATCTCGCGCCGGTGGCGGGCGAAGCAGTGCTGGGTCTGGCCATAGGCCGGGGCAATTGGCGGCTCTCAGTGCGCTACAATGCTATGCTGGCGGGCAATTGGCACGCGCAAAGCCTGCAAGGCGGGCTTCTGCTCCGGTTCTAATAAATTTAACTTATCAATTAATCGATTGATTGGTTTTCGGCGTTTCACGTCCGGCACGGGTGATTACCGCCACGCCATCTTCGGCTTCCACCACCAATTCCGGGCCGGGACGGTTGATGGTCGCGCCATCGCGGCGGTGAATCGCCACCACAAACAGCGTGCCCTGGGCGTTGCGTTCAATCTGCGCCACCGTTTGCCCGGCAAAGGCGCTGCCGGGCGCCACGGGCATCACCTCCAGCTCCAGCCCCAATGTGCGCAAGCCGGTGCTCAAGGCCAGCATATTGCTTGAATCGGTAAGCTCGGCGCTTTGTGGAAAAAGAATAAGCTGGGCGATGCGCTCAGCGCCGATATGCGTGGGCTCAACCACCGCGTTGGCACCCGCTCGCAGCAGCTTGCTCTTTGTGCTCGCCGCCTCGCCGCGCGCGATAATCTCGATATCCTTATTCAAATTGCGGGCCGAGAGGGTAATGAACACGTTCACCGCGTCGTTAGGCACCACGCAGGCCAAAGCCCGCGCCCGGCGCACACCGGCCTCTTCCAGCACCTGTTCGTCCGTTGCATCGCCAGCAAGCGTGATGTGGCCACGCTCCGCCGCCTCGGCCAGTTTCGCCTCTTCACGGTCCAGAATTAAAAATTGTGCCCCGCCTGCGGTTAGCTCAGCGGCGAGCATATGCCCGATGCGCCCATACCCGCAGACGATTACATGCCCGCTCATCTTACCGATCTGTGTTTTCATCCGCCTGTTTCCCAATAATTGCTGGATCTGCCCGAAGGTAATGAACTGCACCAGCGCGCCGGTAAGGAAGATCATGCCCGTGCAGCCTAGCATGATGGTAGCCAGGGTGATTGCCCGCAGCTCCGGCGTTATGAGCGGGTGCACCTCGTCATACCCCACGGTGAATACCGTGATGACAACGAAATAAAATGCGTCACCTAGGCTCCAGCCCTGGGCAATAAAGGCCAGCGTGGCGCAAACAACCACTGCCGCCATGAAGCCAACGCCGTAGATAAGGTTGCGCGCCGGGCTGTCGGCGAAACGCCTCATCCCGGTGCCCATAAAAAACCCTTCCGCGTGTGGGCCGCGGAAGGGTTGGCGGGTTTTGCGATAAAGCGGCGCATCAGCCCCGTTTATCAACCGGTGTGTAGTCGCGCTGCGGTGCACCGGTGTAGATTTGCCGGGGGCGGCCGATGCGGTTTGTGGGGTCCTCGATCATTTCCTTCCACTGGCTGATCCAGCCCACTGTCCGCGCCAGCGCGAAAATCGGTGTGAACATGGTGGTGGGGAAGCCCATCGCGCTCAAAATGATGCCGGAATAGAAATCCACGTTCGGGTAGAGCTTGCGGGAGACGAAGTAATCGTCTTCCAGGGCGATTTTTTCCAGCTCCATTGCCAGGTCCAGCGTGGGCGAATCCTTAATGCCAAGCTCGCTCAGCACCTCGTAGCAGGTATTCTGCATGATCTTCGCGCGCGGGTCGTAGTTTTTATACACGCGGTGGCCAAAGCCCATCAGTTTTACGTTGGAATCCTTATCTTTCACCTGTTTGATGAAATCGGGGATGTTATCCTTGTGACCAATCTCGGCCAGCATTTTCAGCACAGCCTCGTTGGCACCACCATGCGCGGGGCCCCAAAGCGAGGCGATGCCCGCCGCGATGCAGGCGAAGGGGTTAGCGCCGGTGGAGCCGGAAAGCCGCACGGTGGAGGTGGAGGCATTCTGCTCATGGTCCGCATGAAGAATGAAAATGCGCTCCATCGCCCTGGTTAAAACCGGATTTGGTTTATACGCCTCGGCCGGAACCCCGTGGAACATGTACAGGAAGTTCTCCGCGTAAGAGAGGTCGTTGCGCGGGTACATGAACGGCTGGCCGACATTGTATTTATAGGCCCAGGCGGTAATCGTCGGCATTTTCGCGATAAGCCGGAAGGCGGAAATTTCGCGCTGGCGCTCGTCGTGAATGTCGATACTATCCGGATAGAAGGCGGACATGGCGCCGACAACAGAGCAGAGCATCGCCATCGGGTGGGCATCGCGGCGGAAACCGTCCCAGAACCGGCGGATCTGCTCGTGCAGCATGGTGTGGCGGGTGACGCCGTCGGTGAAGGTTTTCAGCTCTTTCTGGTTCGGTAATTCCCCATTCAGCAGCAGGTAGGCAACCTCCAGGAAGGATGAGTGCTCGGCCAACTGGTCGATAGGATAGCCGCGATGCAGCAACACGCCCTCATCGCCATCGATATAGGTGATCGAGCTTTCGCAGGAGGCTGTGGCACCGTAGCTCGGGTCAAAGGTAAAGATGCCAAGCTCGCCTTGCAGCTTGCGTACATCCAGGCATTCTGGCCCTAGAGAACCGCTCAGCACCGGCAGCGTCGCGGTTGTGCCGTTGAAGCTGAGTGTTGCCGTGCCGGCTTGTTTGCTGGTTGCGGTTTTGGCCATGTTCTTCACCTTCTTGTTGTGGCGCAGCTAAAGGGAGGCAGAAACAGCCACCCTGGACAGGACGGAACGCCTGCAGCGTTATTCAATCCAGGGCCTGCTGTAAAGCCAGCCTGCCGCGCCGCAACATAAAGGCGAAAGGGCCTCAGACCTCGAAAGTGAGGTTTTCCGGCCATTCCGGTTTGGTCATGGCGCGGGGCATGTGGATGCCGCATTCCACCTTTGCCTGCCCGGCCCAGCGGCCGGAGCGCTTATCCTGCCCCGGCAACGGTTTCACGGTGCAGGTGGCGCAGCCGATGGAGGTGTAGCCCTGGGCTTCAAGCGGGTGATGCGGCAGGCCGTGCGCCGGAAAATAGGCTTCCAGCATCTCATCGTCCCAGAAGGCCAGGGGGTTGATGGTAATGCGCCCATCGGCCCCGGTTTCCTGCAACTGCAAATTGGCCCGCGTGGCGGATTGCCCACGTTTGCGCCCGGTGATCCAGGCCTCGAAACCTTCCAGCGCATCGTCCAGCGGGTTGGTCTTGCGGATGGCGCAGCACAAATCGGGGTCTTTTTCCCA
>JAGWIL010000400.1 GCA_028866335.1 Rhodospirillales bacterium | reverse complement strand
GCGCCGGGGCGGCGAACTGCCGCGCCCCAATGAAATTGTTCCCGCCGTGTCGCACCGCAACAGGCTCCGGTCAACCCTGTTCCGAAATTGCAGCAGCATGGCGCTGCAAAGCAATGGGGAGTGTGGTTTCCACGCCTCATCAGCAAGCTATTCGATTTTCGGAGAGAAGGGAATGGCGCGAGTGACGGGGCTCGAACCCGCGACCTCCGGCGTGACAGGCCGGCGCTCTAACCAACTGAGCTACACCCGCTTAAGGTGGCCGCCGTGTACTTGGCATTCAAATCAGCGTCAAGCCGATGAAGCACAAACTGCGACGAATAATCTGTGGATGACTTAATCCGGTATGGTGGGCGGTGACGGTTTCGAACCGCCGACCCTCTCGGTGTAAACGAGACGCTCTACCGCTGAGCTAACCGCCCTGAACAATAAAAACGAGACGGGCGGCATATGCCGCCCATCCCGTAAGCAGAACTAGTTAACCGCATCTTTCAGCGTTTTGCCAGGCTTGAAGCGGACGGAAGTAGAAGCCGGAATATCAATCTCTTCGCCGGTGCGTGGGTTACGGCCTTTGGAAGCCTCACGCGCGGCGGTGGCGAACGTGCCAAAGCCAACCAGCCGAACTTCTTCCTTCTTCTTCAGCGTCTTTTCGATCGCGCCAAACACAGCGTCCACCACCTCGGCGGCCTTAGCCTTGGAAAGGTCGGCGTCTTCGGCCACAGCGGCGATCAGATCATTCTTATTCACGGGCAAACTCCCTGTTGTCGGTTGGATTAACGGGCTTGTCCGCGAACCTGCGGGCAGACCACAAAAAAAGGTGGCGCGCGGTCTTAACCAAACTGCGCGCCACCCGTCAAACACGATGCGGCGTTAATGCGGCAGCGAAGCCACAACCCCACCGTCCGGCGCCTTGGCAAGCTCCTCCAGCGTGTCGTCCCATTCAATCGGCTCGGGTGCCCGCGCCAGGGCGTGGGCAATCACCTCATCCACATGGCTGACCGGAAAAATGGCCAGATTTTTCTTCACATTGTCTGGAATTTCAATGAGATCTTTCTCATTGTCTTTCGGGATAACAACGGTGGTGATGCCCGCCCGCAGCGCCGCCAAAAGCTTCTCCTTCAACCCGCCGATCGGCAAAACCCGCCCGCGTAACGTAATCTCGCCAGTCATGGCGATATCCTTACGGATCGGTATGCCGGTGATGGCGGAAACGATGGACGTGGCCATGGCGATGCCCGCGGAAGGGCCGTCCTTCGGAGTCGCACCTTCCGGCACGTGCACATGGATGTCCCGCTTATCGAAATAAGGCGGCTTAATGCCAAACTGGGTGGCCCGCGAGCGGATGTAGGAATATGCCGCCTGCACGCTTTCCTTCATCACATCGCCAAGCTGGCCAGTTTGCTTAATGCCGCCTTTGCCGGGAAGCAGCACGGATTCGATGGTGAGAATTTCTCCGCCTACTTCAGTCCAGGCCAGGCCAGTTACCACGCCCACCATGTCCTCCGATTCGGTCTCGCCGTAACGGAATTTCGGCACCCCGGCGAACTTCTCCAAATTGCGTTTGGTGATGCCCACCTTCTTGGTCTTCGCGGTCACAATCTCCTTCACCGCCTTGCGGGCAAGTGTGGCGATCTCGCGTTCCAGATTACGCACGCCAGCCTCGCGGGTATGGGTGCGCACCAACTCCAACATGGCATCGTCGGAGACAGACCATTCCTCCTTTTTCAGCCCATGCGCCTCGGATTGCTTGGGCACCAGATGCCGCTTGGCAATTTCCACCTTCTCATCCTCGGTATAGCCGGGGATACGAATGATCTCCATGCGGTCCAGCAGCGGCT
>JAGWIL010000399.1 GCA_028866335.1 Rhodospirillales bacterium | reverse complement strand
CGCAGCGGTCCGTTACCGAAACGCGTAGATATGAAATATGGCGGCCAAACGGGTCTATCATGCTCACTCTATCTCGGACCAATCTGGTCCTTTTGCAATCACTCAGGCTGGACGTTTTCCAGAATCACAACGCTGGTATCCACCAGCACTTTGCCTGCATTTTCAAAATTCACAGTCACCCGCTTGCCGGTAGCACTTTGCACCTGCCCCAACCCCCAATCCGGGCGGCCTGGGTGACGCACATATTGGCCGGGTTCGTAATCAGAACGTTCCAAGGCAAGCCTCCACAAAATCCGCCATATGCGGCGGCGGAGGGGCCGTGGCAACCACTGGCTCGGCCAAAGGCAAAACCAGCCTGCGCGCCAGCAGGCACATTCGCCCCTGGCCATCGCCATAAACCGGGTCACCCAGCACCGGGTGGCCAAGCTGTGCCGCATGGGCCCTTATTTGGTGGGTGCGGCCGGTGAGCAGCGAAAATTCCACCAGCGCATTGCCGCCATGCACACCCAGCAGCCGCCAGAGTGTGCGGGCAGGCTGGCCATCCACCGCCACTGCCATGCGCCAACGCTTTCCCTCGGTTATTTTGGCCAAGGGCGCGTTAATTTCGCCTGCGCTACCCTCCGGCACGCCGCGTAAAACCGCCCAATAGATTTTTTCCGACTTGCCCGCAGCCTCGGCCATCAGTGCCTGCGCTTCCAACAGAAATGCCTTTTTGCGGGCGATAAGCAGGCAGCCGGCTGTGTCCTGGTCCAGCCGGTGCACCAGCCAAGGGCCGGTTTTGCCACGCCGCCAAAGGGGGAAGAAATCCTCGACACTCGCTCCGCCCGCCCGGCCAGGATAAACCGGCAACCCGGCTGGCTTGTTCACCACCAGGGCGCGATTGTCTGAAAACAGAATATCCAGCCTCAGCCTCGCAAATGCTCAGGCAGGGTAAACCCAAGCCGTACCGGAATATCCCATTCCTCCCTGGCACGGCGGTATTCAACAAACCCTGCGGCAAGATAATTGGGCAAGGCGCGGGGGTGGTCGGCATTACATGTGTTCACGCTCATGCCCCGCAGCGCGGTTGCCCCCTCGAACACCGTGTCCACCGCATAATCCAGCAGAAATCTGCCAAGGCCGCGCCCGATAAAGCCCGGCATCAACCCGAAATAATTCAAGTTCACATAGGGCCAATGCCCGGCATCGAGCTCAAAAAACCCGGCTACCTCGCCATCCACCCGCAGCACATGAACAGAGACCGTGCTGCTGGCGAGATGCCTTTCCAGCAGATGGTCCGGCATCACCCGGCGCAACCACCAGAGCCACGGGCCGCCGACCTCGGTATAAAGCGCCCGATATTGCGCTATGTCTGGCCGTTCCCGCGTTACGGTCACGCCGTTCGGCAGCGCCGCTTTCGGACGCTGGGGCCGGTTCATCATGCGCATGAATATCACGGTGACAACGGCGCGCTGCGTTGGTTCTCCGGGGGCGGGCCGCGCGTAATCCAGCATCTCAGGCATCGGCCCTCGCCCTTCCTATTAGAACCCTTAGTCGTCCAGGAAACTGCGCAATTTGCGGGAACGAGATGGGTGCTTCAACTTCCGCAGCGCCTTCGCCTCAATCTGGCGGATACGCTCACGCGTTACGTTGAACTGCTGCCCCACCTCTTCCAGCGTATGGTCGGTGTTCATGCCGATACCAAACCGCATCCGCAGCACGCGCTCCTCGCGTGGGGTCAGGCTGGAGAGCACCCGCGTCGCCGCCTCGCGCAAATTCGCCTGCACGGCGGCATCCAGCGGAATAATCGCCGCCTTATCCTCGATGAAATCACCCAGATGGCTGTCCTCCTCGTC
>JAGWIL010000051.1 GCA_028866335.1 Rhodospirillales bacterium | reverse complement strand
GGAACGGATGTGGTTCTGAGCCCTGACGTCGACGTCAGCGTTATGAAAAACCCGCTGACCGCCAAGCTCATCCGCGCATTCTACGAGATCGAGAGCCCGCGCAAACGCGATGCGGTGCTCTCGCTGTTTCGCTCGATGCCACGGGTGAGCTGACCGGCGCCGTCGGTGATGGTCTTGCGCGAAGGATCGTGACCCTAAGGGCCGAGACCCGTCAGGGGCTCGGTGAGCGCAGCGAGTAGAGCCTGACCCTGAGCGCAGCGAAGGTACGCGCCCAGAAAGCCGAGGTTGTGATGGACGAAGCGGTGCAGAAGAGACTGGGATTCAATCAATTGCTCGCGCTCGAAAGCATCGTGCCCGAGCGAGTCCAACTCGTCCGTCATCAGGACACCCGCGCGAATGCCCTCACCTCGCCCTATGCGCTTTGGGTGGACCGCGATCGAGGCTTCGACGTCTACCAATCGATCCAGCGCCGCGATGTATTCGGAACGGGACCCGATCGCCTGATCGCGAGCTTTGTCGTGACACCGGCGGGTGAAACGCTTTTCGTCGGGCTCTACGCAGTGCGCAGCCGCGGCACGGCCGAGCCGGGAACGATTGATCCCGTGCATGGGCATGATGTCGGCGGCTACCATTTCTACGACATGCAGCTTGGCTCGGAGCTGTCGCACTACATCGGCAAGGTGGTGATCGATTGGGGCGCTGGCTACCGCTCCTGGGTGCAGCGCGCGCATAAGCAGGACAAGGCGATCCTGGAAATCCGCCGCGAATTCCGGGAGCCCACTTTTCCAGGATTTATGGCCTTTCACGCGCGGCTTTCCGAAGTGGCGAAACTGCCGTCTGGCTGGCGCCAGGTGCTCTCGGCAAGTCGCGGCGTGTATCTCCTGACCTGTCCGCGCACCCACGAGCAATATGTCGGCTCCGCGACGGGCGAGGGCGGATTTCAGGCGCGTTGGGAGGAGCACGCGGTGAAGGGAGGTGACGCGGTGAAATTCCGCAGCCGCGATCCCGCGGATTATCGCGTGGTTATTCTTGAGGTTGCCGGGTCAAACGAGAGCCAGCACGATATCCAGTTGGCCGAACAACGCTGGATCTGGAAACTGGAATCGGCCGCCATGGGCCTGAATGGCAATCCGGGAGGATTAAGCCTCGGCCGAGACGAGGACGCGCCGGACTGAGCGGGCCTAGCGCCCGGTCTCGTCCTCGGCGAACTCCATGCGGTCGTAGATTTCGGAGACCGGGATCTCGATGCCGATTTCAGGCATGCGAAGGATGTCGCCGCTGGTCAACGCCGTGGTTTGCCAGTTTTGATCGGGCGAGGAGCGCTCCAGAACCTGCAGGCCGATGGACTGTGATTCCACGATGACGTAGCGCAGGATGCTTGGCACGGCTGCGTACTCGCGGACCTTGACGATATGGTCGGTGCCGCCCGACGAGGGGCTGAGCACTTCGAAGACAACGACGACACCGGGTATCTTGCGGACCGCGGGGTCGAACTTGGTGCAGGTGACGAGGGCATCAGGAAAGCGGACGGCGTTGTTGATGGTCTCGACGCCGGCGTCGGAACCGAGCGGTTCGCAGGGGCTGCCGCCAAGGCGTGAGCGGAGAGCGAAATAGATATTTCCGCTGATCCTGCTGTGTCCGCCAGAGCCGCCGGTCATGGCGACGGGCTGGAACCCGTCGAACTCATAGCGCTCCTCCTGGCGTTCTGCCCAGGAGAAGAATTCTTCCTGTGTCCAGGGTTTACGGAGCGGCGCGTTCATGGATGGATTATTAGCATGGGTTGGCATCGTTGGCTTCCTTTTCGAGAACAGGGTGTGAAAACAGGCGCGTAGCGCCGGCATGCGAGGCAGCGGCGCCGGTCTGCGGCAGGTTGCGGGGCCGTGCCCCGCAACCGAGCGGACCTGCGCTGGCGTGCCCGAGCGTGCCCCTGCTTCGCTGGTGCAGCCCGAACCGCCGAACACGAAAAAGGCGGGGACCCGAAGGCCCCCGCCCGTTCGTCTCAGCCGAGGGCGTCCATCTCGGCGGCGGCGGCCTGGGCGCTGACGCTGCGGGACGGGGCGATGGGGGCCTCGTAGGGCTTCCACTCTTCGCCGGTCAGCTCCCGGAAGGCGTGAACGGCGCCGGTGGCGGCGGCGTAGAGGGCGAAGGCGGTGAGGCCGGCTTGGGCGGCGAACTCGCGGGCGCGGGCGGCCTTGCTGTCGAAGCCGGACACACCGTCCCGGTCCTCGTCGCGGTCCTCGTTGGCGAGCTTCATGGTCAACTCGCGGGCGATCGTGACCTTGGAGCTGTAGAAGGTGGCGGCACCGTGGGCGGAGCCGACGAAGGCGCCGACGATGCGCTGCAGATGGATGCGCATGCCCGTCTCGTTGATGGTCGGGGAGAGGACCTTGGTGGAGAGGCCGATCTGCTCTTCGGTGGCTTCGCGGATCTCGTCGAAGTCGACCGGCTCGAGGCCGAAGGCGGTGGAGAGTTTGTCGGCCTGGCCAGCGGAGGGGGCGAGGCGGGTGACGAGATCGAGGGTGATCGCCTGACGGTTCTGCGGGGCGCGAGCGGGCTGGGTGGCGGGCTGCTGAGCGTTCTTCTTGAAGGCCATTTGACTGATCTCTCTACAAAAGCCGGGGGATCGCAGAGCCCGATGCCCTGCATGTCCGCCTCGGTGCGGATCGACCAGGCCGGGTAAGGTGAGGGCTGCACCCCTGAAGGACGGCAGTGGTGCGGGAGCGCAGCGACCCGGTGCCGTCCGAACCGAAGGCGCTTTGCCCGTCAGAACAGGCGCGTCAGCGCCTGGACGGCAAAGCGGGGGTAAGCGGCCCGAGACGGCCGGCCTAGATCCCGCGCAACCGAGGCCGGCGTGCAGGCATCGAGGTCTCTCCGGTCCTTTCCCCCGGCTTCGAGAGAGATCGAGGGGGGTGGCCATGAAGGACGCCAGGATGCGGCCCGCCCCTGCCCGCGTCCGCACGGGACGAGAGGGCTCACCCGTGCTCGTCTCCCGCCCACCCCCAGGGCCGGGGACGCCTCAACGCCGCCGCAGTGCCGCTGCCCGGGAACAGGCGAGAGAACGCGGCCAAGAACGCCGGCCTTTCCCCAGAGGCCGCCCCCTCAACGCTGCGGGTTAGCGCCTTCTGCGCGGCACATGGCGAGCCTTCGCCGGTCTCGCCCAGGACCGACCCAACCATGCCCCGAGGACATGCCGCCCGACGGACCAGGCTCGGCAACGGACGGGATGAGATCGGGCTAGGGTTCAGGCCGACATCGAGGTGCCTGTTCTGCATCAGCGCCCAAGCATCACCGCCACCCTCGACGGACCCGCTCGTGCGCTCATGCCGACCGGGCTTCCGGATGACGTGAGAGCCCAAGAGGCCCTGCCCCATCCCAGCCGATCTGCGCCAGATCCCGAGACGCGGGACTAGCCTGAATGGGACAGGCGGCGCGCCGCGTGTCACGCCTTTCTGCCGGAAGGCGGAAAGCATCGACCCATGACCATCCGGTCGGAAGGACCGGCCATCCGTTCAACGCGACAGCGCAGATGTTGAAAAGACGAAACCGGCGCGGCTTCGAGCCGCGCCGGTCGAAGACCGGCAGAGCCGGTCAAGCGCTCTTGCGCCGACGACGATTGTCGTTGGCGGGTTTGTCGAAGCTCTTTTTGTAGTGAACCTCCATCTTGATGAAGGGGGGCACGGCGACGGTGAGACCGAGCGTCAGTTCGGCTTTGCGGAAGAGCGGGCTGAAGAGGCGGTGGAAGTAGCGGGCCACGCGGCGGCTCATATTGGCGAGTGCTTCGAAGGTCGTAGTCATGATCGGCTCCTTTGGTTGACTTGCGAATTGCGGAGGCGATCAACGGCCCGGATAGAGCCTGTTGGCACCCGGCAGGGGCGCAACGAAGAGGAGCACCGCGAAGCGGTTGCCAATGGGCGGCCGGGACGTAGCCTCCCCGCATTAGAATTCGCAAATCCGACCAAAGGAGTCGGTCATGACGGTTCGTTGCCGACACAGTTGAGGAGTAAAATGCTGCGAAAAGAATCGCTTCCGGACTCTACTTCCGAAAGACATAAAAGTGAGCAATTACAAAGGTTTGTCCTTGCTTTTAGAGGGAATTACTGTATATTGAATCGCAGACACTTTGGAGGAGGTTCCAATGGCAAATGATCTCTTGCCCGGAACGACCAACGTCGTGCGTTTCCCGGTCGAGGAGCGTGGTCGTCCCACTCTGGATCTGATGCGTATGCTAGCGCCCGATGTTCGGACGTTAGACATGTTGACCGATGCTTATGGCCTGGAACTGCCGGCTTTCGATTTCCGGGATCGCGTCGATGCGGAGGCGGCTGAACATATCCTCAACCATCTCGAAACCGAGCCCGGCGCACAGCGAACCGCGCAGCTCCAGGAAATGCTGGAGCCCCTGGTCAGGACGGCCGTGGAAGCAGCCCGGGGGGCACGGCGCGCATGGTCGGCCGTGGGGGCAGGACGTCGCCAGGTCATGCAGGCCAAGCGGGACGGTGGGTTCTGGATGCAGGCGCTCGAAGAGCAGCTGAACATCCAGGAACGCCAGGCGGCAGAGGCAACGATCGAGGCACATCTTCGCGCTGAGGAGGCCGAAGGTGTCGCACGCGCGGTGCATCTGGCCGAAGGTTGCCAGGTCTGGATACCTCGCGATGTCGCGGCCGACATGGATGCCCTGCTCACGGGCTGATATCGCGCCATTCGCAAACAGCCGTGGCAAAACCTCTCGCTGTCCATGACGGCGGGAGGTTTTTGCTATTCTCAAGGCAGCACTCAAGGGCGCCATTGATGGCGGCTCTCCACTCGATATCGAGGACGATCAACTCATCCGCGCGGCGTTCGGCCGCTATGGCGGCACGGAGAAGGCCCGCGCGGACGCCATCCCAATCGTCCGGCGTCTGCAGACCACGGATCGCGGGCATTGGCTTCACTGCGATTGTCGGCCGGGCGCGCCGGCGCCTCCCGTCCTGGTGCCGGTACTCGAGACCTTCCTGCGCCGGCATGTGACCGACGAGTGGCCGCAGCATGCCGAAGGCTGCGAATTTTATCGCGAGCCTGCGGAGCAGGCCGAAATCAGCGCCAGCTACCAGCCGATGAAAAAAGCGATCCGTCTGGTGCGATCATTCGAGCTGGCGTCGGCGGCCGCGCCGATGCGTCGCGAGATCGCATCCTCGGCCAATCGCCGGCCGCAGCTCGCGGCGCTGCTGGTGAGGCTGATGACCGAGGCCGGATTGCAACGGGTAGGAGCAGACGGCTTCAAGCCCCGGCCCCTGCCCGAGCAGATGCGTAGCCTCTGGCCGGTCGCCCGGGGCCTCATGCTCGACAGTCGCGTGCGCATGGCGGACGCGATGTGCATGAGCGTCGCCAAGCTGCCCGGGCTGGCGGCCCAGATCGAGAGCGCCAGTGATGCGGACTATCCGCACACCCGGCCGCATGGCGTGCTGCTGGTCCGCGCCCAGTCCGTGGGCGCCGGCATGCTCCGCACGTTGAACGGCGAGGACTTGCCTGTGACGGGGCGAATGGCCGTGTTCGGCGATCGTCCGGAGGACGAGCCGGGCGTGGCCATCGATGCCCGCTCACCCTATCTCGCGCTGTGTATAGTAGCTCGCCCTTCGCCTTCAGAGCGCGCGCAGGTCACGGCAGCCTATGTGCATCCCTGCGCATCGCTCGACCGGCTGATGCTCGTCGACAGCGACGCCGAGCGGCACACGCTGCTGATGCTGAGGAACTTCCAGTACGCGATGCGCAAGGGATCGGGCGCGAGCGTCACGATCGACAAGCCGATGGACAGCCTGGCGCCGGATCGATGGCCGGACGGCCGATCCCGGCCGCCGGTCATCCCGGATTTCATCGTGACGGTGCGACACCAGGACGGCCGCGAACAGCGGGCCGTCATCGAGACAATGGGCTACGCCGATGAGGGCTATCGGGAAAGGAAAGCGCGACTGCATCCCGAGATGCAGAACGCCGCCAGCGCGAGCAGCGTGATCAACCACGATTTCCAGATACCCGCGCATTGGCAACAGGACTGGCGGGACAGGCAGTTCCGCCGTGAGCTGTGGCGTCATCTGGGTGGCCCGAAAAACGACGAATAGATCTCCGCCAGAAGGGGCCGTGCGCAAAACGCGGCGCTATGAGGGGCGAAGACACGCTGGAGATTGGCTTTGTTGATCCGCACGATACGGCCTTGGTTCGATTGCGACCGCGACGCGGCGCTGATGAAAATGCTCTCGGCTGAGGCCGAGATGCCCTTCGAAGGAGCGGCAGCCGCGGTGCTTCGGCATTTTGCGCCAAGGCGCATCCGCAACGACGAGTACACCCTGTTCTCATCATGCTCGGCCATGCCGCTCTTCGATTGGGCTCACGAGGCCTGCGACGTGCCCTACCAGTATGTGATCAAAGCGGCTGATCGCGGGGATCTCGTGAATCTGCTTCGGGAGTTGGATGGGTTGTTCCGTAAGAAGCTTCTGACGGCGCTATCCGCCCCAAAGGGGACCAGGGTGATGATCGCGTCGTCGCCGACGGACGCCTTCCGGATGGCCGCCGTGCTGTTCGCGCTCGAATGCAATGGAGAGCCCATGCGGTGGCTCGTGCCGAGCATCGGCGAGCCCGGCACTGACATGCCACGCGGCATGCGCGGCCATATCATGCGAGCTGGCGAGGACCATGGGGTCGCCACGCTGCCGGACAACATCGAAGTGGTCGAAATCTCGATGCGCAAGCCGCGGGGCGAGCTGATCGGGGAGGCGGAGATCGCGGAGACGTTTCGCCGGCATCAACAGGCGCCTGGTCGCCGGCCGATCGGCGTCGCATCGTGTGGCGACGGGACGGGCGCGGCCGGACCGCTTGCGTTCCAGGCGGATATGATAGACGCGACACAGATGCGCGTGCGCGCCAGCCGGATCGGCGAGTATCTGAAGCATGGCTATCCGACCGTGGTGGCGGGTTCGACGTTTCTCGGAGGCCCGTATCGGTCCGGAGCGCTGCTGGTGCCGCCGAACACATTCAGCGCCTCGGTGCTGCAGCAGGCTCGCGCGGTGCTGGCCGATGAGACCACGCTCAACTGGAAAACGGGCTCAGGCTTTTCCAGGGCCTTTGCGAATATGCTGCGGTGGATGCCAGGGTTGGGTGCCTTGGAAGTTCTGGCCGCACTCGGCTCGAAGGCCGATATCCGCATGGCTCAAATGACGATGGAGCTACGGGCGTTCCTTGGCGAATACCCTGACTTCGAGGTGATCGAGAGCCGGCCAGAACAGCATGTCGCATTTTGTGGCCGGGATTCAGGCATCGTCCCCTTCGCGGTGCGCAAAGGCAAACACGGGTGGATGTCGCTCCCCGATATGCTCGGGCTCTACGAGAGGTTGGCCGAAGCCAAGGTGCTGCTCGGGTTGCCGATGGTGATCGGCGCGCGAGCGGCGCTACGCTTGTCGATTGCCGCCGGCGATATCAGCATGGGCACGATCGCGCGCAAGCTCGACCGTCTGGCGGACGTGCTGGGCAAGATGGGATATCAACGAAAAGGAACAGGGATCTCTGCCCGCTCGAACGCTGCTCAGGCGGCCCGGCTGATGGGCCTGGCGGATGGCATTTGCCTGCAATAGGCCGGCACGGGCAAGTCAGGATAGCCGCCGCCATCGCGCCGGAGGCCCTCATCCTCGTGCAGAATGAGCGTCCTGATCGCGATCTGGCGACGCCGACCGGTGCGTAGCGAGCGGATGATGGCCATATCGGACCGGCGCGCAGCATAGACGTTCATCCATCGCCCGGTCTGGGGATCACGCCGGGCGGCGCCGATTTGACCGTTGAGGAAGCACTCGACTATCCAGGGCTCATGGCAAAGAGGTCGGCCGCGAAAGCGGTCGCGCCACCATGACTCATCTTGGACATCAAAAATCGCGCCTACGGGAATGACACCGACGCGGAGCGGATTATCACCGCCCTGGCAGCGTTGGGCGTAATATTGCCGGTTCATTTGGGCCTCCGGATGAAGTTGATGGCTTGCTGTTGGGCCGGTGTCGGCGGTTGATTGATTTTCTCCGATCGGTCAGCGCGCAGCTCGGCGAGCAATTCGGGAGCGAGATCGGCGAACGGCGCGAGCTGTGACGCGAGATCCTCGACGGAGAGAATCTCGCCCGGCCGATCGGCACCGATCCAAAGGATGATCGGATCCTCCTCATCTTCGTCTTCGACCGGCTGTGAGACCTGGGCGAAGTAAGTCTGCAAGGGATTGTCCCAGCCGACAGCGATCGTGTGTCGGGCGTCGCGTCCTTGAAATTCATAGCGGCTCATGATGGCTCCATTCGGAATCCGGATCGCACTCGTTGGCGGCGATCGGCGCTCTTCGTGATAGTGGGGCATCGCCCTAGCGCTGATCAGGGCAGATCCATGTGCATCAGCAATTCCTCTGCACCATAGACGCTCGCCTCGCCGCAGACTTCGCATTCATATTCCTGGGCATCGGGCTCGACGCCTTCGGCGTCGGCACCGCAAAGCAGGCAGATGCCGGGATTGTCCAAGGTGTCGTGGCGGCGATACGCCGCTTCCATGACCCGCTTCTGCGTCACGGACGGATGGATTTCCATGATGGCTCCTATGCTGGAAATTGGCCGCTCAACGCCCACCCCTTGGATGAGCTATCCATTTGCGAACGGCAGTGATCTTCGCCTTTTCCTGAGTGGCAGCTCGGCACTGCGCCGGGCATTGTCCCCTCGGATGCGGTCTGAAAAACTGCGAGCGGCCCGCTCGGCTCCGAGCGGCGCGGCTTGGTGCGGGAGCGGAGCGACACGGGCCGCCCGCGAGCCGTAAGGCGCTGCGCGTCAGCGCAGCGGGGCTACGAAAGCGGGACAGGGAGCGGTTTAGACCGCAGCCATCCGAGGGCAGACAAGGGGCGGTGCTGGGCGTGTGATGCCGACATAATTCTCCCCCTCTCCTTGGTTATTGTAGCAAAGACCGCCTAGTTCGACGTCGGATCGTCAACGCGGCAGGATTTCAAGTATCTCGCGGTGATGGACAATAAAGCGGTCCCAGCCGGCGTACTTCACGAGTGGGCGGCCTAGCCCGTCGATACCGCAAACGACACGAACCGCTGTTCGGTAGCTGTCGCGTGTGGCCGCTTTGAATTTGATGCGGTCGCCGACCATGAACTTTTTCCTCACGTTCGACCTCCTTGCACATGGAAGATTGAGACAGGCTTTGTTGCCGTTCGGCCGGTGCGAGAGGATCTGGTCGCCCACCAACACGGGCGTCAGATCGCCCGTGCGGTGTCGGAAAGCTCCCAGCAATCGAGGCGGGTCTTAGGCCGTCTCGATCCCGAGCAGCGTCCGCATCTCGGCGGCGAGTTGGGTGCGGCCTTGTTCGATCCCCGACTTCTGGCCAAGGGTGTGGCCTGCCTCGAAGGCCACGGCCCAACTGCCGATCGCCGTTCTCGGGGTGAGCATGGGGAATTCCCCAACCACAACGCCGTAACGACGAACGATCACACCACC
>JAGWIL010000398.1 GCA_028866335.1 Rhodospirillales bacterium | reverse complement strand
GACCCGGACGGCTATATCTTTCTGGTAGACCGCATCAAAGACCTCATCATTTCCGGTGGCTATAAAGTATATCCGCGCGTGGTGGAGGAAGCGCTTTATAAACACCCGGCGGTGCTGGAGGCGGTGGTTATCGGCATACCAGATGCCAAGCGCGGCCAGGTGCCGAAGGCATTCGTGCGGCTGCAGGCAAATGCACAAGTCACCGAGGAAGCATTGCAAAACTTTCTTGCAACCCTGCTTTCGCCGGTGGAACGGCCAAAGAAGATCGAGTTTCGCGAGACGTTGCCAAAAACCATCATCGGTAAATTATCGCGCAAGGAATTGGTGGCGGAAGAATTAGCCAAGCAAAACCTATGAACCTGATCTTCCGGCTGCTGGCGGTTATCATCGGCGCGATGCGCGGCCCCAGGTTGAAGCTGGCGGATGTGTCGGAACTCGGATTCAGGGTTTGGCCGCTGGACCTCGACCTTAATTTGCACATGACCAACTCGCGCTATATGGCGCTGATGGATCTGGGCCGCACGGATTTTATTCTGCGCGCCGGTGCCTGGCGCGAAATGCGGCGGCAGAAATTGGGTGTCGTCCTGGGCGGTGCGGCAATGCGCTTCCGCCGCCCGCTCTCACCCTTCGCGCGGTTCACCCTGGCCACCAGGCTGCTCGGCTGGGATGATCGCTGGATGTATGTTGAGCAGGTTTTCACGGGGCCGCAGGGCGTGGCGTGTAGTGCGGCCATGCGCGCGGCATTTGTGAAGGGTGGCCGGCTGGTGCCGCCGGGGCAGGTGCTGGAGGCGGTGTTGCCGGGCCTGGGCCGGTTGGAGCCACCCGGTTGGGTGAAAAATTGGGCGGAGGTGGAGCAAGCTTTCGCGGGGTAGCGGCGCCTCTATTCTGCGCGCCAATAATCCAGCGTTTCGGCCAAAGTTTCATGAATCGGTACGCGCGGTGTCCAGTCAAGGCGTGCCCGTGCGCGGGTGGCGTTTATCTCCGCAGTCGGAATCTCCGAAGGGCGTTGTTTCGCCGGATCGGCTTTCACGCGGATGCGCGCTTTAGAAAAGCCAAGCAGAGTTTCCAACATATCGCCTATACGCTGGGTGGTGCCCGCGCCAATGTTTAAAATTTCCCCGGCATTGAAGGCAGGCAGGGCCAGGGCGGCGGCATAGGCGGCGCACACATCCCGCACATCCAGAAAATCGCGTTTCGCGTCCAAATTGCCTGTGGTGAGGATGGGAGGCTGCAACCCGGCCTCAATACGCGCAATCTGCTGGGCGAAAGCAGGCACCACGAAGGCAGGCGTTTGCCCCGGCCCCGTGTGGTTGGCAGGGCGCAGGCGCAGCAGCTTCAACCCCGGCAGGGCTGCAAGTGCGGCCTCCGCCTCGGCTTTGGTTTTGGCATAGGGGGTAAGCGGTTCGGGTGGTGTTGCTTCCGTCACCGGCGTTCCCGCCAGAAAGGCGCGGCCATAAACCTCGGCGCTGGAGATAAAAATAAACCGGCAGGCAGGCGCATGGGCCAGAACCCCTTGGGCAAGGTTTAGCGTACCTTGTACATTCACGGCCCAGGCATGGTCCGGCGCGCTGGCAGCCTCAGCAGGAGCTGAAATGGCGGCCAGATGCAGCAGCGCATCCGGCTTTGTGGTTTCAATCAGCCTGTTGGCGGCTTGGGCATCCGTGATGTCCAATGCCGGGGCGAAAATCTCCACCTCTGGCGCGGCCTGGCGCAGATGGCGCTGCAAATGCTGGCCCACGAAGCCGCTGCCGCCAGTAAGCAGCAGCCGGGTCATTTTTGTGCGAGCCTGCGTAAATCGGCTTCCACCATCTCCGCCGCCAGCTCTTCCAGCGTTATC
>JAGWIL010000397.1 GCA_028866335.1 Rhodospirillales bacterium | reverse complement strand
TTGGGAAAGATGCCGCCGGACGCAGTTGAACTCACTGATGGCGGCACCTGAGGCCAGCAGCGCACGGTAGAGCGCCTGAACTTCCTCCAGCGCGATGCCGGGCAACGGCAAGGTAAGCAGCGCGGAGCCGCCGCCTGAAACCAGCGTCAGCAGCAGATCATCCGGCCCTAGGCCCTGGGCGATTTCCAGGCAGCGTTGGGCGGCCTTCATGCCAGCTTCATCCGGCACCGGGTGCGATGCCTCAACAACCTCGATCCATTGCGTGGGCAAAGCGTGGCCATACCGCGTGACCACCATGCCTTCCAGCGGCGCACCGTAATGCTCCTCTACCGCGCGCGCCATGGAGGCAGCGCCCTTGCCCGCACCCAGCACAACAAGCCGCCCGCGCGGGCGCTCCGGCAGAAAGGGCTTCAGGCAGCGCATAGGGTCGGCGGCGGCCACAGCGGCATCGAAAGCGGCGCGAAGAAGAGAGGCGGGATCGGTCATTTTACAAGGTTCCGTGGTTCGTCAGCCAGAAAGGCGTCTATATTTCCAATGAGCTGATCCGCCAAGGTCTGGACCGCTTCTTCGCTGGCCCAGGCGACATGCGGGGTGAGAATAAAATTCGGCAAATCCAACAGCGCCATGAGCGGGTGGCCCGGCGAGGGCGGTTCCGCGCTGGCAACATCAAACCCCGCCCCGGCAATCTGCCCGCTGCGCAGCGCCTCACCCAGCGCCATTTCATCCACCAGCCCGCCCCGGCCGGTGTTGATAAGCAAAGGATGCCGCGCCATGCGCGCAAATTCCGCCGCGCCGATGAGGTGGCGCGTGGCCGGGGTGAGCGGGCAATGCAGGGTGATAACGTCTGAGAGGCGCAGCATCTCATCGAAGCTCACATAACCATCGCGCGCCTCGGCCTCGCTTTTGCGCCCGGCGAAAACAACCTCCATACCAAACGCCCGGCCCAGCTTCGCCACCGCCCTGCCAATCGCCCCGCCGCCAACCACGCCGAGCGTGGCCCCGGCAAGGTCGCGGATCGGGTAATCAAAATAACAAAACTGCCCGCTTTCCTGCCAGCGCCCTTTCGCCACCGAGGCCTGATAGGCCAGCAGATTACGGCGCAGCGCCAGGATAAGGGCAAATGTGTGCTCCGGCACCGTGTTCACCGCATAGCCCCTGATGTTGCACACCGCCACCTTCCGCGCCCGGCACGCAGCCAAATCCACAATGTCGGTTCCCGTCGCGGCAATGGCGATGAGGCATAAATTCGGCGCGCCAGCGATGGCCTCCGCGTTTATCGGCGTTTTGTTGGTGATGACGATGTCGGCATCCGCGATGCGGGCTGCAACGAGCGAAGCGGGCGTGGCATCGAAGCTGACGAGTTGATGAGGAGCGGCGAGCGGACGCAGCACAACCGAAGGACCAAGCGTGGCGCGGTCCAGAAACACCACACGCAGTTGTGCCGCCTCGTTAGGCTGCTTTATGAAAGGTTGGCGCATTTCCGGCGAGTATATTCAGGTTCGCGCCATGCGCAAAATCAGGCCATTAGTTGCTTCATGCGGCTAACGGGATTGTCCGGGAGAATGATGTCAGCGCCGGAAAGCTGGCCATTAACGGGCAACTGGCAAGCCAGCCGGTCGTAAGGCCCAGCGTTGTTTAATGTTTTCAGAAGCCGCTGTTCGGAACGGGAAGGTGGCGTTAGCGCATGAAATTCCTCCTCCTGGAAAACGACACGGCAAGTGCCGCAGGATTGCCGCCCCCCGCAAACGCCATGCATCAATCCTGCGGTGCTCAGAGCCAGCATCAGGCTTTGGCCGCTTGGCAGAACCCGCCTTTCCCGCGAGCCTTCCGCCGTCACCCATAACTCCATCGCC
>JAGWIL010000396.1 GCA_028866335.1 Rhodospirillales bacterium | reverse complement strand
CTGGGGGCGGTTACGTTTACGGCGATTTATACTGGTAGCACCGGTAATGATCTGACGATGACATTTTCCGCCGGTTCCGCCGCCAATAGCTGGCGGCTGACGATTGCACTACCTGGGCAGAGCCCGGAGGTGTTTGACAACATCACGGGCAGCGGTGCGTTGTTTTGGCAGAACATTGCCAATGCGGTGAATGCCGGGAATGGCGTGCTGCGTGGGCCTTCGCAGCTTGTGGTGGCCTCAGCACAATCGGTTCAGGCAGCACCTGTGGCCGGGGTGTATTTGTTTGCTTCCGGCACGCCGGGCAGCGATGGCGCGAACGGCGTGAACGCAGCGGCGATTGTGGGCAGTGATGTGTTGCCGCGCCGAGGCATGTATGCGCTGCGCAGCCAGGGTTGTGCGATTGCGCTGTTGGCCGATACGGATGATGCCACGCAATGGAGCGTGCAGATGGAGTTTGGCCTCTCCGAGAGCATTTATATGATCCTGACCGGACCAGCGGGCGATACGATTGAGAACGCGGTGATTGTGAAAGGTGAGGCTGGTATCGATTCCTATGCTGCCAAGATGATGTTTGGCGATTGGGTGTATTGGTTTGACCAGACCAATGCGATGACCAGGCTGGTTTCGCCGCAAGGGTTTGTGGCGGGGCGGTTGGCGAATTTGTCGCCGGAGCAATCGTCGCTGAACAAGCCGCTTTATGGCGTGGTGGGCACGCAGAAATCTGGCCAGCCAGGCGGGGCAACGGCGACATCTTACGCCAGCGCGGATTTGAGCGCGCTGTTGAGTGCGGGGATTGATGTGATTGCCAACCCGCAGCCGGGTGGCGCCTATTGGGGTGTGCGGGGCGGGCATAACAGTTCGTCCTCCGCCGCGGTGAACGGGGATAATTATACCAGGCTGACCAACTACATTGCCGCGACGTTGCAGGCGGGTATGGGCGGTTATGTAGGGCAGTTGGTGAATTCAACGCTGTTTCAGAATATCCGAGCCACGTTGCTGGCTTTTCTGAACGGCTTGTTGCAGCAAGGGATGCTGGGCAGCACCAATGGCAGCGTACCGTTTGCCGTGGTGTGCGATGCCAGCAACAACCCCGCCAACCGTACCGGACTGGGTTATGTGCAGGCGGATGTACAGGTGCAGTATCAGGCGATTAACGAGAAATTCATTGTGAATGTTCAGGGCGGGCAGACGGTGCAGGTGAGCAGCCAGACCGTGCCGGCGACTGCTTGAAGTGAGGATGGTGAAAGATGCCGTTTAATACATTCACTGTTGGCAGCGACTGCCAGATTGTGGTGATGGGCCCGTTTGGGCGAGTGGATTTGGCGCATGTGACCGGGTTTGAGGCAAGCCAGGTAACGCAGCCGCTGCGGGTTGACCGGCTGGACGGCGTGCAGCTTGCCGCTGAGTTGCCGAAGGGGTGGAACGGAAGTTTTGCGCTGGACAGGGGATCTTCCGCGGTGGACGATTTCATCGCGCAAATTGAGGCGGCTTACCATAATGGCCAGGCCATTAATGGTGGAACGCTCTACCAGTATGTGAATGAGCCGAATGGTTCGACATCGACCTATCAGTTCAACAATGTTGTGTTTAAGTTGACTTCCGCTGGCTCGTATAAGGGCGATGCAGCGGTGGCGCAGAAGCTGGACTTCTATGCCTCGACGCGGACGAAAGTATAATGATGCCGCAAAGTGTGATGGACAAAGCTGGGCGGGTGCTGGAGCTGCGGCGCGTGGGTGTTCTGGAACAGCTACGGTTGTTTAAGGCGCTGGGGCCGGAGCTTTCAGAAAACCGGGCCTATATGGGCCTGGCGCGGGTGGCGGCTGCCGTGGCGATGGTAGATGGTGTGCCCCTGCC
>JAGWIL010000395.1 GCA_028866335.1 Rhodospirillales bacterium | reverse complement strand
GGGGCGGCACCTGGAGAGACGAGGCTCACGGCCCGGCGCATCCAGCAATGGATGATATCCGGCTGGTATTCGCGGACGAGGTGGCGCAACCGCAACCGCTGGAGCAAGAGCGGGCGGGAGCGTAATACCTCCGGTGCCATGGCCAAGCCGGCCGCCGCCAGCTCCTCAAAACGCGGGGCGGTGGGGCGCAGCACAATGCGCTGGTTCAGCCCCGCCTCGTGCAGGCTGAGCATGACATCCGTCGAATAAAGCTCGGCACCGCCGTTTTTGCTTCCGGCCATGATCTGAAGGACCCGCATGGCGGTTCGGTTAGCCCGTTCCGTTAAGACGGGCAAATCTGCTCCCTCAGGCTTTGACCTTCACGTAAGACCCTGGTGCGTCTTCAAGCGCTTTGAAGCCCCGCGCCTTGCCCGGCTCGCGCGCCGGAACCTTGGCAGCGTTATGCGCGGTTACCCAGCGTTGCCAGTCTGGCCACCAGGAGCCGCTGATCTCGGTGGCGGTGGTGAGCCATTCATCCGGGCTTTCGGGCAGCTCGTCATTGATGAAATGGTTGTATTTTCCGCCTTCGGGCGGGTTCACCACCCCCGCGATATGCCCGGAAGCCGCCAGCACAAAACGCACAGGGCCGCTGAAATGATGAGTGCCTTTATAGGTGCCCATCCAGGGGGCGATGTGATCCTCCCGGCAGGAGAGGAAATAGCAGGGGATTTTTACATGGGAGAGGTCGATAGGGACATCCTTCATGGAGATGCCGCCTGGGGTGCTGAGCAGGTTCCGCTGGTACATGTTGCGGAGGTAGAATGAGTGCATCGCCGCTGGCATCCGCGTGGAATCGGAATTCCAGTACAGCAGGTCAAACGGAAATGGTTCCTGCCCCAGCAGGTAATTATTCACCACGAAGCTCCAGATGAGGTCGTTGGCGCGGAGCATGTTGAAAGTTGTCGCCATTTCGCTGCCGTCGAGGTAACCCCGCCGGGTCATTTTTTCCTCGATTGAGGAGAGCTGTTCTTCGTCGATAAAAATACCCAGCTCGCCGGAATCTGAGAAATCCGTAAGGGTGACGAGGAAGGTGGCGGAAGCGATGCGATCATCGCCTTTCACGGCCATGTAGCCCAAGGTGGAGGCAAGCAGCGTGCCGCCCAGGCAATAGCCGATGGCGTTTACTTGTGGCTGTTTGGTGATGGCCTCGATGGCATCCAGCGCCGCCAGCACCCCTTCTTGCATGTAATCGTCGAAATTCTTATCCGCCAAATGTTCATCCGGGTTCACCCAGCTGACCATGAACACGGTATGGCCTTGGGAGACGAGCCAGCGCACCAGCGAGTTTTTGGGCCGCAGGTCGAGGATATAAAATTTATTAATCCAGGGTGGCAGAATGAGCAGCGGCCGGGCCAAAGCCTGCTCTGTGGCCGGGCTGTATTGGATAAGCTGCATGAGGTCGTTCTGATAGACGACCTTGCCAGGCGAGGTGGCGATGTTCTCCCCCACAGTGAACGCCTCGGTGTCGGTCATGCGGATGCGTAAATGACCACGCCCGTGCTCCAAATCGTTGAGCAAGTTGTTCAAACCCCGCATCAGGTTCTCGCCGCCAGTTTCGCGGGTTTTGCGCAGCACCTCGGGGTTGGTGAGGGCGAAATTGCTGGGGGAAAGCGCGTTGATGAACTGGCGGGCGTAAAAATCCACCTTCTGGGCGGTTTTCGGGTCCAGCCCGTCTACATGCGTGACCACGTCGTTGATATATCGCGCGGAGAGCAGATAGCTCTGCTTGATGAAGTCGAAAATCTCGTTTTCCCGCCAGGCGGGGTCGGCGAAGCGTTTGTCCTTGGGGTCTTGGGCGATGACCGGCGCGGGGTCCTCACCGGA
>JAGWIL010000394.1 GCA_028866335.1 Rhodospirillales bacterium | reverse complement strand
CACGTGAACAAGACCGAATCCGCCATCCGCATCACCCATATCCCGACCGGCATTATCGTCGCCTGCCAGACAGATCGCTCCCAGCACCGCAACCGCGCCACCGCGATGAACATGCTGAAGGCGCGGATGTATGAGCAGGAATTGCAGAAGCGCGAGGCGGCCTCCGCCGCGACGGAAGCCGCCAAAACCGATATCGGCTGGGGGCACCAGATCCGCTCCTACGTGCTGGCGCCATACCAGCTGGTGAAGGATCTCCGCAGCAATTACGAATCCGGCAACCCCGCCGCGGTGCTGGATGGCGCGCTGGACCCGTTCCTGGCCTCCTCGCTCGCCGCGCGCGTGGGCGCTACACGCTCCGAAGCCTCGGCAATGGCGGAGTAAGCGCGCCGAAGCCAACAAAAAGGGGGGCCTCGCGGCCCCCTTTTGTTTATTTTAACCAACCAGTTAATTAAGCCGCGTGCGGAAGCTGCGGCGCCTCAATCGTCTGGTTGGCAGCCTTGGCCGTGGCAATCTCGATCCGGCGCGGCTTGGCACTTTCAGGCACCACTCGGCGCAGGCTTACGTTCAGCAGCCCGTGCACCAGTTCAGCCCCCTCCACCACCATATGCTCCGCCAGCACAAACCGGCGCTGGAAGGCCCGGGCAGCGATACCCCGATGCAGAAATTCACCCTTGGCGGTGTCTTCGGCCACATTGCCGGAAACCAAAAGTGCGTTATCCTTCACCGTTAACTCGATATCCTCCGGCGCGAATCCCGCCACGGCGAGGCTGACGCGGTAAGTATCCTCTCCGGTCTTCTCGATATTATAGGGCGGGTAGCTTGTTGCCTCCTGCGGCAGCGTGTCCACAAGCCGGGCAAGCCGGTCGAACCCAACAGCGGTACGGAATAGTGGCGCAAAATCGTAAGTCATAGGTAAACCCCCTTCAAAAGCAAGGTATGTCAACGTTTTAAAAATGCCCGCGCGGTTCCCTGGTCTGGCGAACCGGATGAGCGCCCAACCCCTCACGGAGGCAGCCGGGCAATGTGTATTATAGGAATTTTCCGGGCGGCTTCAAGAAAAAATGAACCGCGCCACGGTTGAAAAAAATTCGGCGGGCGGCGCTAATATCGTTCGATTCCGCAACCAAAGGACCCCGCGTGATCAGCTTTTTCATCGCCATTCTCCCGGCCTTACTGTTGTGGGAAATCGCGGCCATCAAAGTGAACGTGCGGTTGCCAAAGGCCACGCGTAGGCGGCTGTTCAAGCTCGGCGCGCGGTTTGCCTTGTTGGCATTGCTTATCGAGCTGTTGGAATCACTGGTGCCGGAAACCGGACTTTCACCTGTGGCTCATGCCTGCGTCCGCGCCTTGCTGCTGGCCGCCGTGCCGGAGGAGGTGGTGAAATTCGCCGCCGTCAGCCGCTTCGGCAAGCGCGAGCTGGATGAAATCGGCCCCGGCATCGCCATCCTGGTCGCGGTGGGCTGCTCGCTCGGCTTCGCGGTGTTCGAAAACAAGCTCTACGTGCTGGGCGGGGGCTTTGTAGTCTGGGCCATCCGCGCCCTGTCTGCCGTGCCGATGCACGCGATCTTCGGGTTCACCATGGGCTCTTTCATGGCAATGTCCTGGCAGAGCCGGAACGGTTCGGACGACAGGCTGGTGCTGCTGGCTCTTCTGGTGCCGATGGCGTTCCACTTTTCCTACGATTTCCTGATCTATCTGCATGGCTATGCTCCGGCCTTGGTCTGGCCGCAAAAAATTCTGCCTGTTCTCATGCTCGTGGAAGGGATGTTCGCACTCATCCTCACCAACCACGCCATGAACGGGCAAACCGCACTTTACGGCTTCCGCACGCCGGTTGACCCCAAAGGCAACAGGGCACTGGGTTTCGCCGCCGCGCTG
>JAGWIL010000393.1 GCA_028866335.1 Rhodospirillales bacterium | reverse complement strand
TGGTGGCGGCGCAGCAGCTTGGCGCTCATTTCCATGGTGAAATGCCGCGCCTGCCCGGCACCGGCGGCCTTGGCCTCACGCAGGGCAATGTCGGCCGCGCTCAGCAGAGATTCAGCGCCCTCCCCGCTACCTTCACTGCATACCAAGCCGGCGCAGGCACCGATTTGCACGGTCACCCCGTCGATTTCGAATGGCTCCGACAGGCAGGCGATTAAATGTTGCGCAAAGACCAGAGGGTCTTCGTTTTCGCCGCCTTGTTTACGCAGAACCACGAACTCTTCCCCCGCCGGCATGGCAAGAATGTCTCCCGGCCTTAGGTTTGCCGTGAGCCGTTCCGCCGCCTGGCGGAAAAGCTTATCCACCACTTCGCGGCCAAACAGATCATCCACCGGCTTTAGCCGTGCCAGGCCGATGCTGACTAAGGCCAGCCGCCCCGCGCTCATTTTAGTCAGGCGTTCGCGCAAGCCACGACGATTGAGCAGCCCGGTTAAATCGTCGTGCCGGGAAAGGTGCCAGAGACGCCGTGCCTCTAGCTGGCGCTCCACCAGCTTGGAATCCGTGGTGGCGCTGATGAGGGAGGTTACCAGCAGCAGCAGACTGACACCGGCGATGGCGGCAGCGAGATCAGCTTTGTCAGCGCCGGTGACAAAAAGCGTGGTAGACCAGACTGTTCCGGGCGAAATTCTGAGCCCCGCCATGGCGATGAAATGCAGGCCGCAAATGGCGGCGGCAAGCAACAGGCTGCCCCGCATAATGCCCATCGTACCATTCTGACGCATGGTACGCATGGAGAAAGCGGCTGCCACAATGCCGTAAACAACAGCCGCCCCCACGGCTGCCGGGCTGTAGCTGAAGCTGCCGCACAAATCCATCGCCGACATACCGATGAAATGCATCGCCGCGATGGAGCCGCCCAGCAGCAAGCCAGCCCAAGCCCAGGCAAACCGCGCCATGGGGCGCCACAGCAGCAGCGCGAAGGCCGGCAGCGCACCCAGCACCGCCGCCAGAATTGAAACCGCGGTACGCACCGCATTATAGTAAACAGGTACACCAGGATTAAAGGCGAGCATGGCGATGAAATGCGTGGCCCAAACATCCGCCCCAAAGCACATGCACAACGCCAGCAACCACGACAAACGGCGCACACCATGCAGCACCGCGGCACGGCGCAGCACGATCATCACTGTGTAAGAGCCGGTGAGGCAAAGCAGCAAAGCCAGCACCACCAGAGCCAGGCTGAACTGGCTTGCCCAAAGCAGCAACCCAGGCAAATAGAACCCATCCACCTTGATTGCCCTCCCGCGCCACAGATAAAACCCCGCCTCAAATTGGCATCAAGTGTTTAAGAAAACATTAGCGGCGGAAGGGGCACACGCGCTGCCCAATTTCGGCACGAAACCTGCAAGACCATACAGGTATGACCCAGATACACAGCATTCTCCGCGCATCGCCCATAAACGACCCCCATCAAAAAGGATGGCGGCGGCGATCGAGATGTGCTCAAAAGTCAATTACAGTTCCGTGAGATGGCTATTATACTATAATTGCAGCCGGAGAGGATTTCGGTTTGAAGCCGAGCAGGAAACTACAACACAGGGGTTTGGCGTTTGCTGGTTGAAATAGCACCGGCAGGCCGCACCCGCGCCTGCCACATTTTTCATCTAAACTGCCGAACATTGATGACGACAACAGCAAATCCCACTCCGCAGGCCCAGCCGCGGGGTGCTTCCACGTCTGCCCCCATGAAAGCCGGAGCCTTTGCATGAATGCCGCCCCTTCCAACCGCCACGATGTAAGGCTGGAAAATGTAACCAAACAGTTTGGAGGCTGGACAGCGGTGGACGATATTTCGCTCACCGTTAAAGGCGGGGAGTTTTTCTCGC
>JAGWIL010000050.1 GCA_028866335.1 Rhodospirillales bacterium | reverse complement strand
CCGGATGGCGTGTTTAATTTCGAAGGCGGGTGCTACGCCAAAGTCATAGACCTCAGCCAAAAAAACGAGCCAGAGATCTGGGCCGCCTCGCATCGTTTCGGTACCGTGCTGGAAAACGTGGTGGCGGACCCGCGCGGCAATCTGGACCTGACGGACAGCACCTTCACCGAAAACACCCGCTCCTGCTATCCGGTTGAGTTCATCCCGAATGTGGAACTTTCCGGGCGCGGCGGCATTCCCAAAAACGTTGTCATGCTCACGGCGGATGCGTTCGGCGTGCTGCCCCCCATCTCCCGCCTAACCCCGGCACAGGCGATGTACCATTTCCTTTCCGGCTACACCGCGCGCGTGGCGGGCACGGAAAAAGGCATGGGCAGCGCGCCGCAGGCTACCTTCTCCACCTGCTTCGGCGCGCCATTTTTGCCGCGCCATCCGCAGGTTTACGGCAAGCTGCTGCAAAACCTCATCAAACAGCACGGCGCCAATTGCTGGCTGGTGAACACGGGCTGGACCGGCGGGGCCTATGGCGTGGGCAAACGCATGTCCATCAAACACACCCGCGCTCTGCTCAACGCCGCCCTCTCCGGCGAACTGGACCATGTGGAATACCGCACAGACCCCTTCTTCAACCTCGCCATCCCCACCCATGTAAACGGCGTACCGGACGAGGTTCTGGACCCCCGCCAGGCCTGGGCCGATAAAGCGGCCTACGACGAAGCCGCAAAGAACCTTGTCGCCCGCTTCGTGCAGAATTTCGAAACCTTCGCTGAACATGTCGACGAAGACGTAAAAGCCGCGGCTATCAGGGGTGCGGCGTAGATTCAGCATCATTCTTTGCCGTTGCGCAACTTTGGTTACTTCAATAGACCTCGGTGATAAGCGGCACCAAAACTTAATAAATCTTGCTGTCTGGAGATACGATGCCCCTCGCCACCGAATTTCAACCCTTTCCGCCAGCATTCTCGACACAAGACGTATACGCCAACGGAACGACCCTTCATCTCCGCGTAAGCGGCGAGGGTCCCGCGGTCGTGTTGTTGCATGGTTATGGAGAGACTGGCGACATGTGGGTGCCCATGGCTATGGATCTGGTGCGGGACCACAAGGTCATCATCCCTGATTTACGCGGGCTTGGGCTATCCTCCAAACCCAGCGGCGGTTTTGACAAAAAGACGCAAGCTGACGACGTGGTCGGCCTACTGGCCGCTCTTGGTGTAGGGCAGATCGATCTTGTTGCGCATGACATCGGCAACATGGTTGCTTTCCAGTTTGCTGCGCAACATTCTGAGAGGGTCCGGCGCTTGGTCATGATCGATGCACCCGTTCCGGGTGTCGGTCCGTGGGAGGATATTTTGAAGAACCCGCTGCTGTGGCATTTCCGCTTCGGCGGACCAGACATGGAACGGTTGGTCGCCGGGCGCGAACGTATCTATCTTGACCGTTTCTGGAATGAGTTCTCCGCCGATCCGGCAAGCTTCAGCGAGGCTGCGCGGGTTCATTATGCCAATCTCTATGCTATGCCCGGAGCAATGCATTCAGGCTTCTCACAATTCGCAGCGTTTGATCAAGACGCTATCGATAATCGCGCCTGGCTTGCCACTGGCGCCCGTCTAGAGATGCCCGTATTGGCGATCGGAGGCGAAAAGTCCTTCGGTGCAGCAATGGCGATGGTGATGCGAGCTGCCGCCACCAATGTGCGGGAGGGAATCGTCCCCGGATCGGGGCATTGGATTATGGAAGAAAATCCACAGGCAACAATCGGGCTTGTTAGGGCCTTTCTTGCGGAGGGCACGGCGTAAACTATTTAAAGCGTCTTTCTTGCACTTCTCCCACAAAGTTTGTTCACGCCGCCTCGTTTGATATTTGTTCCATTTTTACTTGCTGCGCCGTGCCCCAATCAAAAACTCCACATTCCCCTCCGGCCCCTTAATCGGGCTGGGCGTAATCCCCAGCATCTCCCACCCGTGCAGCCCGGCAAACCAGCTTTCAATCCGCGCGCACACTTCCTCATGCACCGCTGGGTCACGCACCACACCGCCTTTGCCCACCTGCCCTGGCCCCGCCTCGAATTGCGGTTTTATCAGCGCCACCGCAAACGCCCCTGGTGCGCACAAGGCCAGCCCGGCGGGCAGTACCGTCTGCAACCCGATAAAACTCGCATCGCACACCAGCGCCCCAATCGGCTCCGGAATAATCTCCGCCGATAAATGCCGCGCATTGGTTTTCTCCAGCACCACCACGCGCGGGTCAGAGCGCAGCTTCCACGCCAGCTGCCCATGCCCCACATCCACCGCGTAAACTTTTGTGGCCCCGTGGCTCAGCAGCACATCGGTAAACCCGCCGGTGGAGGCCCCCACATCCAGGCAAATGCGCCCCGCCGGGTTCAGCCCGAAATATTCCAAGCCCCGCGCCAGCTTCACCCCGCCGCGCGAAACCCAAGGGTGGTCCTGCCCTTTCAGCATAATCTCCACATCGTCCGGCAGCGTATCGCCCGCCTTCGCCACGCGTTTGGTGTTGGCATAAACCAGCCCGGCCATAATCAGCGCCTGCGCCTTGGCCCGGCTTTCCACCAAACCGCGCTCCACCAGCATCACATCCGCCCGCTGCTTGGCCATTACGCCTTTTCCCCTGGCATCGCCTTAAACCGGTAGGGGCTGGCACTGGTTAAATCCGGGCTCAACGCCAGCCTGTGCGCGATGGGCGGAAAAGCCCGGCTGCGGCAATCCTGCCGCTCGCATAACCGGCAGGAAAGCCCAATGCCTACCGCCGCCGCCGCCAGTTCAACCCCGTCGCCATAAACCACCTCCCGCGCATGGGAGATATCGCACCCCATGGCCACAACCCGCACCGGCGGCGGTTCCCCCCAACGCGCCGGGCGGCTGGAAATGGTGCGGGCAAAACACAAAAAGGTTTCAGTGGGTGAAAGCTGCGCCACCTGCACCCTTGTCGCCCCTGGCGTGGCGAAGGCCAAATGCGCCACCCAGCGCGGGCAGGTGCCGCCATAGCGCATGAACGGAAACCCGGCGGCGGAAAACCGCTTGCTCACATTCCCCGCCGGGTCCACTCGCAAAAAGAAAAACGGCACACCCCGCGCCCCGGCCCGCTGCATGGAAGAGAGCCGGTGGCATGCCTGCTCGTAAGAAACCCCAAACCGCGCCGCCAGCGCCTCCACATCGTAGCGCAACTCCCGTGCCGCACTCAGCATCGCCGCGTAGGGCATCATCACCGCCCCGGCTATGTAGTTCAGCAGCCCAATCCGCAGCAGCTCGGCCGCATCTTTTGTCGTCGGCTCAGCGCGTTTCACAATCGCCTCCACCGGGGCGCGCGCCTCCAGCAAGGCAAGCTGAAACGCCATCTGAAACCCCCGGCTCTCACGTGGCAAATCCTCAGAAAGCGTCAACATCCGGCTCGCCGCATCAAACACCCGCAGCGCCCCGCCCAAGGGCTGCACGCTTACCACCAGCCCGTGGTTGCGCCGCAGCCGCTCCGCCAGCGCGTGGGTGGAACCAACCGCCGCCACATCCAGCACTTTGCCAATCGCCTCAGCCGCATCCTCCAGCGCCGGAAAATGGTTTTCATGGGCATGGAAAAAATCCCGCACCTCCTCGGTTGGCAGCAGAATTTTACGGCCAGAGGGCAAGGTTATCCCGCCACCCTCCTCGCGCGCCCCCGCCAGCGCCCGGTGCAGCGCCAGCACCGCCCGCGCCGCGTTGGGTGCCGCCGCCAGCGCCTGCAACTCCGCCTCCGGCACCGGCTCCATAGCCAATTGCGGGTCTGTAAAAACCTCCCGCAGCGACACCTCAAACTCCCGCTCCTGCGTGCCAGACAAAGCCGCCAGGTCCACCTTCAAAACATCCGTCAGCTTGAACAGCAGCGAGGCCGTCACATTCCGCTGGTCATGCTCCACCAGGTTCAAATAAGACGTTGAAATTCCCAATTTCTGTGCAAAACCCTGCTGGGTGAAGCCTTGCTCCATCCGCAACCGCCGAACCGTCTTGCCGATCATAATTTTTGACATGTTTTACAAATCGCAAAATTTTACCGTAAAGTCACGCACTGGTTTCAGCGTCTCAGCCAAAATCTCGATGGATTCCGCGGCGCAATGTAAATAACTTCACGCTTAACTTCACCGCGCGGCAATTTCCCACCCTTCCCCCCAGCCGCGTTGGTGAAGGCCCATTTCCAGCAAGGAGCGTTGCCATGCGTACCCAGCCAACCCCAAGCATCTCCTCCGGCGGCCGTGGCGGTAATGGTGTTGTGGTTGCGCGCCGCGCCAGCCTCCTTCAAAGCCACACGGTTCAACCAAGCCGCGGAGAGCCCGCCCATGATCGCGATGCTGATTTTGACCGCTATGATGACGGCCTGGTCCACGGCCATTTCTGGGCCATGTCCTCAACCATCCGCTAGAATATAAGAACGCCGGGTTTAGGGAGGCGTCGTAAGCCCCAGGTTCATCGCCTGGGGCTTTTTCATCAATTTGCGCAGCCTGCGTTGCAACGGCTGGTCAATAAACAAAGCTGCCGCAGTGCAAAGCGCGTAAACCAGCGCAAGCCCCGCCGCCATTCCCGCATATTGCTCCGTCCGCCCAAAATGCACCCTGCCGTAAAACCAAGTCAGCGATAGCGTTACAAACACGATGTGCAATATGTAAAGCGGATAGGAAATCTGCCCCATCAATATCGCCAGCCGCCCCGTACGCAGCGCCCCGCAACGTTCCAAATTCGCCAGCGCCAGAATCACACTGCCATACCCAGTTGCTATCACCGGCTCCCACGGGCCTTTCACGTAATCATAGCCCCCGTGAAGCAACGGCATACAAGCGACGATCCAAACCAGCCCAAATCCGAGCAGAGCCCAGGCGGTGCGGCGGCCCAACGGATGCCGCAGATAAAGCCATCCGCAGAGCAGCCCGCCAAAAAACAGAATCTCCTCGCCTGAGAAAAACCGCGCGCCGTCCGGGAAGATCAGATGCTTCGCCCAATGCGGCAAGCCAGGGTCCAACGGTTTGCGCAAAACCTCCGGCCTGCAAACCCAGAACACCACCACCATCCAGGCCACCAGAATTGGCTTGCCAACACGCGGCAGCAGGCACAGCCCGAACATGATGTAAAACGCAATCTCATACCGCAGAGACCACGCTGGCCCCACCCATTCGGTAAAATTGCCGGGCAGCAGCGTTATCAGTTGCACCCAGGTGAACGGCTTGGCCAACGGATAGTAGTAATAAACCAACATGCTCAGCGCCAGCCAATACATCGGGTAGATGCGGCAGGCGCGCCGCCACCAAAACCGCAAAGCGGCACCTGGCTTGCCGAAATCTCTGTAGTGGGCAACCAGCATCACAAAACCGCTGAGCACGAAAAAATACTGCACAGCCATGGGTGCGGGCGGTAGCCACCCACCAAAAAGCAGCCTCTGCGGGTTGGCGGCAAAACGCTGCATCAGCCAGGGCACATGCGTGAACACCACCACGCTGGCAGCGATAAATCGGCCAATCTCAAGTGTTCCAAGCTTGTGGTTGTCCGGTTTTGTCACGCCAGCCTGCCGATGGCACAGCAAACCCCGCTTGGCAAATCTCCCGCTTGGGTGTGAAATTCACCCATGTCCGCGCGGCCCTTCGCCCTCACCCCAGACCTTCTGCTCCGCGCCTACCGGCTGGGGTTGTTCCCCATGGCTGAATCCCGGGAAAGCCGCTCCCTGCATTGGCTGGACCCTGATGCCCGCGGCGTGCTGCCCCTGCACGGCTTTCACATCCCCCGCAGCCTGATGAAAACCCTGCACGGCCCCCGCTTTACCGTCACCACAGACGAAGACTTCCCCGGCACCATCGCCGCCTGCGCCGCAGCCCGCAGCAACCGGCCAGAAACCTGGATCAACCACGAGATCGAAACCCTGTTCATCGAGCTCTACCGCCTTGGTTTCGCCCATAGCGTAGAAACCTGGGAGAATGGCCGGCTGGTGGGCGGGCTTTATGGCGCGGCCCTGGGTGGGGTGTTTTTTGGTGAAAGCATGTTCTCCACCGTTACGGATTCTTCGAAAATAGCCTTGGCGCATCTCGTCGCCCGGCTACGCCTCGGCGGCTACACATTGCTGGATACACAATTCATCACCAGCCACCTCGCCCGCTTCGGCGCTATCGAGGTTCCGCGCGGCACCTACCACACCATGTTGGCAGAGGCAGTGGAGGTTCAGGCGCGCTTCCCCCTCTGCCCCGATCCTGCCGCATTGCTGCGCGAGTTTGAGGCCATGCGAAAAGAGGTTCCATGAAAATTTTAGCCCTTGCCGCCATGGCGGTCCTCACCCCGGCCCTGGCCAAAGCCACGCCCAGCTTTCTGCCCACGCGGGATGTAACGGTAAACTACACCCTCGCCTCACCCGCCCAGGCCGCCGGGGCTTATCAGCTCAGCTACAACGCCACCCAGCAGCTCGCACGGATAGATGGCCCCAACGGCTATTACGTCCTCGCCAACCTGCCCGGTGCCCAGGCGGAAATTGTTGTGCCCGCCATGCACGCCATCGTCCAGGCGCCAGATTTCTCAGCCCTCACGGCGGAAATCTACCAGGCTGACAACGCCAAATTCACCCCCATCGGCAGCGGTCATTATGCCGGGCTTGAATGCCGGAAATATCTGGTAACAGACCAGCACGGCACCGCCCGCGCCTGCATCACGCAAGATGGCGTGGTGCTGCACTTCACCGGCCAGAATGCCCAGGGCAATACGGATGTCACCGCCACTTCCGTCACCTACGCCTCGCAACCCCCAGAAAACTTCGCCCCGCCAGCCGGGTTCACCCCGCTGAACCTGCCGCCGGGTGCGTTGCAAATGTTGCTCCAGCCGAGGTAGGGGGCCGCGCAGCCGGTTTATGCGATTTAACTGACCGTGAATACACCCCTGGCAAATTCAGGAAATTTGCGAAACACAAAGTGCAAATTTTCATTTAATGAATTTGGTTGAAACCCTTTAGAAGCCCATAGGTGGGCAAATGACTTTTTAGAGTGCAAAGATACATGACCATTACGAGGACCTGCATACCACCAGGCCAGCCCGGTTTTTTCAAAATCCAAGGGCTGTAATAGTGTAGATAAAATAATCAGACCTCCCTCAGCAAGAAAGCTGATGATTTCATCAACAATTTTGTTTGGATCATGGCTGTGTTCGATCGTTTCGAAGCATGTAACGATATCGTACTGCCGGGTAGGGCGAACATCGTGAGGGGGCATAAAAGGATCGTATGTATCTGCCACCGAGAAACCCGCATTACGCAAATGGGCCGTAAACTGCCCATTGCCGCCACCAAAATCCAAAACACTAAGAGATTTTGCTTGTCCTCCGAAGAGGCCTAGCAGAAAATCTGCGTTACCGAGAGGCCTGGTAGTGTCGAAATCAGGATCAACTTTCTTGTAATCAGCATTATAGATGTTGCAAAGAAACTCTTCATGGTTCCAATCATCGAAATAGTCGGTGAACAAAAATTCGCACCTCAAGCACCGCCGATAGTAGATAGGGTAGCCCGACAAGGGAAGCATGAAGCCCCTTTGTTCTTCACAGCTCTTATTGAAGTCGGTCACTCCAAATAGCGGAGCTGGCCCACCGCATATCTTGCACATCCGTTCAAAGGGTGAAGCCGTCGCCGGTAATCTCATCATCATTTTTTACACACGAACAAAAATTTTGAATTGACTTTAATGACCTGAGATTATCACATTTTTGTGACGAAGTGTTGACGAAATTCTTTTTTGGCTAGGATTGATACACTGGAAACCAGGATGAGCTTTCATGCAAAATGATTATAAGCGCCAAGAAGTATCTTTGCCTACGATGACTCTTGTTGTTTTTCTTGCGGTGATCCTGGGGGCAAGCATCGCACTTGTTGGATTCTTCGCCGGAGCCCACATCGCAGCCGAAGGAGGAATTAGGGAATCGCTCGTTCCCACGGCCGATCCTCAAAATGCCGTATCTATTACAAGCTCGGATGCGTGTGGACCAGGAAAGCAGGTCTTTTCCTTTACGGGCGCTCCGCAAATCGTTTCTGTACCGGCAGGCTGTACTGCCGCTATCATCCAGGCAGTAGGTGCGGGTGGCGGGGGGTTTGCCGGTTCAAATCAAACTGGTGGCACTGGTGGGTTTGTCTCCGCGCGGTTCAATCTGGCGGGCATCTCACAGCTCATTGTTGTGGTTGGGCAAGGTGGAATAGGCAGCTGCCTGGGCGATTGCAGCGGCGACAATGTACCCTCGGTTTTTGGTGGTGGCGGCGCGACGCTTGAAGGAAACGGAGGCGGTGGATATAGCGGCGTCTTTAAGCAGAGCCTGGAACAATCCTTAGCTTTGGTAATTGCCGGCGGCGGCGGCGGCGGCGGCGGTGGCAGCGGCGGTTCGGGTGGCTCTGGGGGTGGTTTGGCCGGAACACTAGGCAGCAACCCGGGTTCTGGGGGCGGCGGAACGCAGCTGGCTGGAGGCTCTGCGGCGTCTGAAGACGACGGTTATTCCGGCAATATCCCCGGGGCGGCACTGGCAGGCGGTCGCGGCGCTTATGGCGGCGGCGGCGGCGGCGGTTATTTCGGTGGCGGCGGGGGTGGACGCCAAGGTTTCTGGATTCACGCTGGCGGCGGCGGCGGTGCTGGCTTTGTCGCGAATAGTGCCCTCAACCCTGCCGTCAACTTAGCCGGAGGCGAAAAAGGCATTTCCAAAGATGCCGATGCCGCATGGGGCACTGGGGCAGGGGCAGGCGGTACAAGTGGGAATGGTGGAAACGGCATGGTAACTATTACTTGGGTACGGCAGAAATCTTGGTACAATCCGTTTTAGCTGCCAGCTAAACAGCCGTCATCTTGGCATTATTTCCTTGCCTCCCGCCCCCACCAACGCAGTTACCGCATCATCGGCAACCCGCCTCACTCATCCTCACCACGGCCAACCACCCCCTCCACAACCTCTTATCAAACCTGTAAGCCTCTACTGAGGAAACCCCAATCCCCCCAAGATATTTGACCATATTCGCCAATGACTGCTTTGTTGAATCGGACACATGAAAGCCGCCGTTCCGCTTACGGCCCGACTTTTCCAAAAGGTGAACGTCCCGATCTACGCAAATCCCAAGCCGAAACCGGACCGGCTGAAAGCCCCGCGCCCCCCTACATATCCGGTGCCCAGTGCAGCAGTTTTTTCAACACTACATCCACCGCCACCCAGAGCAGAATGGTCATGCCCGCCAGCAGCACCAATGCCGCGAACATCAAGCTCGTCTGCATCCGCGCATTGGCGTTCAGCATCACATAGCCCAACCCTTCGGATGCCCCGGCCCATTCCCCCAAAATAGCACCGATTGGTGCCACCGCCGCCGCAATACGCAGCCCCGCCCCAAAGGCAGGCAGTGCCGCCATAAGCCGCACGCGCACCAGCACGGAAAAATTTGAAGCCCCCATGGTACGGGCAAGGTCCAGCCAGCCCGGTTCAGTGCGGCGCAGCCCGTCGTAAAACGCGGCGGTGACGGGGAAGAAAATCACCAGCACCGCCATCAGCACTTTGGAGGCAAGGCCGAAGCCCAGCCACAGCACCAAAAGCGGTGCCAAGGCGAATACTGGCACAGCCTGGCTTAGCAACAGCAGCGGCAGCAGCCAGCGTTGCAACCCGCGGGAGAACACCAGGGCCAGCGCCAGCAGCCCGCCGAACAAGGTACCCAGCCCCAGCCCCAGCACAATCTCCACCAGAGTCAC
>JAGWIL010000392.1 GCA_028866335.1 Rhodospirillales bacterium | reverse complement strand
TCGCCGCCGCGCTCGGCCTCGGGCCGGTGGCGCAGGCTGACGAGTAAACTTTTCAACAGGAGTGAAGACCATGACCGACACCCTTCTGCATACCGCCGGTATCCACGGCATCAAAATTCCGGACAGCCCGCTCGGCCGCGCCATTACCGAGTTTATCCGCGACACCGAGACCGACCTGCTCTTCAACCACTCCAGGCGTGTCTACTTCTTCGGCGCACTCGCTGGCCAGCAGCGCAACCTGATCTTCAACCATGAGCTGCTCTATGCCGCAGCGATGTTTCACGATATCGGGCTGATGGAATCGCACAGCAGCAAGCATCTGCGCTTCGAGGTCGACGGCGCCAACGCGGCGCGCGATTTCCTCGACAGCTACGGTCTTGACCCCTCCGACATCGAGAAGGTCTGGGCCGGCATTGCGCTGCACACCACGCCAGGCGTGCCTGAGTTCATGCATCCGGTGATCGCGCTCACCACCGCCGGCGTAGAAATGGATGTGCTCGGCCTCACCTATGACAAATATGACGAGTCTGTCCGCGAGGCCATCGTCGCCGCCTTCCCGCGCACACCGAATTTCAAGGAAGACATCATCGACGCCTTTTATAACGGCATCAAGCATAAGCCCGATACGACCTTCGGCAATGTGAAGGCGGATGTGATAGCCGACAAGGATCCGCACTTCCACAAAGGAAACTTCTGTTCGGTAATTCGTCAATCTCGTTGGAAGGCGTAAGATACAAGGGCCCGGAGAAAGCCGGGCTCTCGTACATCAAGATGACGGAGGTTAGTCGCGCCGTCGCTTTTGGAGAACTCGCCCGTCATCAAAATCCTCCAATTTAACTGTCACGCGGGTCGAAGGAGCATCTTTTTTCAGGATAGGGCATGTGGGCCTGCTATCGCCGCTATGGGAACTACTATCCAACAGATAGCTCGGTGCAGGAAAAGGTAAAGCAGCTGGTCCGGTCTCAAATGGAAAATCTCTTGTCAGACCAACGATGTTCCAAAATTTTAACGCGCAGTTTTTGTCTTCATAGCCGCGAACCGACCTGCATGACCATGCGCCTTGGCGGGAACGCGATGAAGCTGACCGACCAACGCCATTCACTTAGCCTAAGCGTTAACACCAAATCGCCCCAAGGCTTTGTCAAAGCAAATAGCTGGGGTTTTTGTGCCCAATTTTTCATCGTGCCGGAATATTAGGCAGGTTTGGCCGAAATCGTCCTTTCAATGGCAGAAATCGTACTTTGTTAGCCATTGCAACATGCGGCCAATTTCGAAAATATAATAACCATGGAACACGCGGAAAAAACTGAGCAGATGGAGCCTACCCTGTTTCGCGCCGCGAGTACCCGAGTGAACAGAAATAACAACCTGAATTAGATACGACATCGTCGCCTCTATATTTAGTGACGGGCAGTCGCGCGCCCGATCGCTACAGGGTTGTGCTGCTTTAGGAGTGCTCTAGCGATGAAATTCTTGCCGGCCACGATTATCACCGGCTTCCTGGGCGCGGGGAAGACCACGCTTCTGAACCGCATCCTGACTGAACGTCACCTCGAGCGCATTGCCGTCATCGTCAATGAGTTTGGAGAAGTCGGCATCGATGGCCAGTTAGTGGTCGATGCCAAGGAATCCGTGGTCGAGCTGAACAATGGCTGCATCTGCTGCACGGTACGCGAGGACCTGATCGAAGCCGTCGGTCGCATCATGGCATCCGGTATGCAAATAGATCGCTTTGTTATCGAGACCACCGGCCTGGCCGATCCGGCCCCTATCATCCAGTCGTTTATGCTGGACGAGATGATACGCGCCAATCTTAGGCTCGACGCCATCGTTACCGTCGTCGACGCTGAGCATGTAACCGACGAACTCGCGTACGAGGAGGCT
>JAGWIL010000049.1 GCA_028866335.1 Rhodospirillales bacterium | reverse complement strand
TAAAATATGTAGAAAACTTTTACCTAGAGTAGGTAAAGGTCATGTTTTAGGTAAATAAAATCCTGCCGAGGGCGCCAACGGGCTCGTAGCTCAGAGGTAGAGCAATGAGCTTTTAACTCATTGGTCGTGGGTTCAATTCCCACCGAGCCCTCCACTTCTATTTCTAGAGGTTGTTATGTTACCATTAAAAATAGATAGTAATATGTAAATGATAGTACATAATATCAAGCGAGACCATGCAAGTGGTACTCGCTTTCTGTGTGTTTAAATGGTGAATTTTTTTGGTAAATCTAAATGAACCTATTTCCCTTATCCAAAGACCTAGATAAAACTGCAAAGTATCATGTCGATAAGCATGTATCTAAAATGATTACTGAGGCTGCACAAGTCATATCTACTGTAGCTTGGCAACACAAAAAATCAAAAAGTAATTGGACTTTTTATAAACCCACTCACCAAAATCATCCTATAACAAAATGGGTAGCTCAAGATAAACATAATTGGGAGTGGGTTATTAGATACATGTACTCCTTACAAAAGGAGTGGCAGTATAGATATGACCATACTAGAAGTCATGCATCTATAGAGGCAATAAAAGCATTAAGATGCCCTAATTTACCTGAAAATAGTCTGCTTGATTTTTATCAAGCAATGCCGAATGAATTTAGATGTGATGATTCTATTAAAGCATATAGAAGATTCTATGCTCTAGGAAAGTTTCATTTGTGGCAATGGACAAATAGAACAAGACCTAAATGGATAGAAAAGTATTTGAGGTCAACTTTACTTGAGCTTAAAAATTTAGATTTAGACAACAGTGAAAATGCTTTTGGCTATTGGATAAAAAAGTGCCCTGAGGATGACCAAATAAAAGACCTGTTTAACCTTTTAAAGGAATTAGATAATGAAGATAGATCAAGAGTCTCTAAATCTAAAGCACTTATCAGAACCAAGAGTAGGTGATTATTGGCAAGAGAGGTTTTGCCCTGTTTTGGTAATCGTAAATGTAATATCTAATAATAGGTACTTGATATGTGAGAAAAGGATATCAGTAGACGTTAACCATTGGACTTGGGACCTATCAAACTGTAAGATAGTAGATCTAATTTATCTAAATGAAAAGTTAAAGTACAAGTCTTCTAAACTAAATATGCAAGACAAGTGTTGGGCTGATGTTGTTCCCGAGGCACACAAATGGGTTAGGCAAGAAGCAAAAGAATTTCTATTTGGAGAGATAACTGTATAGATATCTGTGTGGAATGTTACGAGCTAAATGTAATAAGGATACATAATGACAAAGTTATCTGAAAAGGATATAGAACGATATGCGGGCTTGGCAGGCATACGTAAGAAGCCGGTCGTGTATATCGGACCGACAGATGAAAACGGTTTGTGGACGATATGGAGAGAACCAGCAGATAACACAGTTGATAGAGCACTAGCAGGACAGAACAAAGTTACACATCTTATTATAGACAGTGAACCTAATACTTATTGGGTTAGAGATGAAGGAGACGGTATACCAGTAGGTAAGAAAGAGTTTATTGATGAACGAGGAAGAAAGGAGCTTTTGTCTACTTTTTACGTCGCTACTGGATTGACTCACGGAGGGTCAAACTTTTCTGGATCATCTATATCAAGAGGTACTCACGGTATAGGTCAGAAAGCTACAAATGCTTTATCAGACTTTTTCCAAGTGTGGACCTTTAGAGATGGGCAATGGTGGTCTATTGTCTACAAAAAAGGAAAGTTGATAAAAGACGTACACAAGTCTAAAGCACCAAAACTGCCTCATGGCATTAAAGCAAAATCCGGAACAGTGACTTGCTTCAAGCCTGATTTAACAATGTTTAGCAATAAAGCAGCTATGCCGTTAAACGATGCTAGCTCATGGTGTGAGCTAACCTCCTACCTTGTTCCTAAATTGAAAGTGCTGTTTACTGATAACAAAGGAAAAACCAAAGAGTATGTAACTAAAAACGGCCCTATCGATTATTTGGATAGCAAAAAAATAGAGCTAAAATGTGAATATGATGGCAAGCCTTTTGTTCATCAGTCCAGACTATTGGATATTGTTTTATCATTTTCAGATAAAACAGGAACTGACAAGATTGCGTGCTATACAAACGGCCTTAAAAATGTTGAAGGTGGAGAGCATCTAAGAGCATTACGTAGATCTATGTATGATAGCATTATAGACTTTATGCCTTCTTCAAAAAAGAAGAAATCAAAGAAACAAAAAGCGCCATTTAGTATGGATGATTTACAAGACGGTTTAGTAGGACTTGTAAATGCAAAGTTGGCCGCTCCCGTATTCTCTAATCAACGTAAAGACAAACTTGTTGATGAAAGAGTGTACAAAGAAGCTAATCAAGAAATTTACGAAGCTTTTATAAAGTATTGGAATAATAATAAGGCATTAGCAAAACGTATTATTGACAGAGCCACTGAGATAAACAAGCTAGTGGTAGGCTTTCAAGCATCTAAAAAGATGATTGCTAATGTAAAGAAAGCATCAAAAAAGCAATCAGCTAAATTGTCTGACATTATAGGGAATGCGCCTTTAGAAAAAAGAGAGATAATTCTTTGTGAAGGTGATTCTGCTGCTGGTGGTTTAAAAATGGCTAGAGACAAATCGTTTCAAGCTGTATTACCTCTAAAAGGCAAACCTCTTAATGTGCTAAAAGCCAAAATGGACAAGATAAACAACAATCAAGAGATTGTTGGAATACTTGCAGCTATTGGCATTGATTTAGCTAAAAAAGATCTAAAGCCTAGGTATGGGAAAATTGTTATACTTGCCGATGCTGATGAGGATGGAGGGCATATTACCTCTTTGCTTTTAGGTTTTTTCTGGAAGTTTACTCCTCAACTTATCAAGCAAGGGTGCTTGTACACTGTATTAACGCCCAGGTATAGATGTGTATTAAACGGAAAAACTTTCTTTGGCCAAAACAAAGAAAAGCTTAGGATAAAGTACGGGCCTAAAGCAGATATAACTTATCTTAAAGGTCTAGGAGAGCTTCAGCCTGATGACCTAAATACTGTAGCTTGTGATCCTGAGACAAGAAATTTAGTCCAAATACAATATCCAACAGACAAAAAGGCTATAAAAAACTTTGAGCGTATGTTAGGTGAAGATACTGAATACAATAAAAAGCTGCTTGGTATAAGCCGGGAGAATCTAAATGGCTAAAATAGCATCAATGGATATGACTGAGCTAGCTAAAGAAAAATATGTCAGCTACTCTGTAGAAGTAAATGAAGATAGAGCTATTCAATGTTGCTATGATGGACTAAAGCCTGTTCAAAGGCGAATACTCTGGTCTATGTTTAAACTTGGATTAAACCATAAAGCAAAGCTGCTAAAAGCTGCAAAAGTTTATGGGTCTGTATTAGGCGACTACCATCCTCATGGTGATTGTTTAGAAGGAGAAACCCTTGTTTATTTGTTAAACGGAAAAACCATACCAATAAAAGATTTAGTTGGCCAAGGTAAAAAATGGGTCATAGCGTACGATAAAGAAACTAAAGCTTATGTTCCAGCCTTAGCTCACTCCTGGAGAGTAGGTCAAAATACAAAGAAGACTTACTTGTTGCATTTATCAGACGGTTCCAAAATTGAAGTAACGAAAAACCATCCATTTAAGATTAAGAACAAAGGTTGGGTAAAGGCTGAAGACTTAGAATTGGGCGACATGTTTATGAACGCTTTTATATCCAACCAAGATTATCCTGTGATAAGGTCTAACTGGCCAAAAACCGCTAGTAGCTTGCATAGTCTTGTTGGAACTTTTCATCATGGAGGAATCGATTCTGATTCGGTATTACGGTATGTAGGCGGTACTTTAGAGAAGTACCTAGTCCTTGATACTAATAGTCCAGTGTTTTTAGATTTTATTCAAAAGGCAAGACCTTACGAGGTAGTTTTCTTGGAAAACATTGAAATTTTAGAGCACGATTCTAAAAAGCCCATGTACGATTTTACAGTTGATAAATATGAAAATATGCTTATCTGTACAAAACAATCTGAGCAAGGAAACCATTTGGTCGTAGCTCATAATTCTTCAATATACTCAGCAATGATCACTATGGTCTCTAAAGTTCCTGTTCCCATGATCTTTGGAAGCGGAAACTGGGGCTCTTTTTTAGGTGACAAAGCAGCGGCGGGTAGGTATACAGAATGCAAACTATCGAAATATTCCGATGTTGTCTTCTTTGATCCATTTTACAACCCTGTTGTAAAGACAGTTCTCAACTACAATAGTGACCCTGATTATCCAGAGCCTGTAGCTTTAAACGCATTAATTCCAAATGCTCTTGTTAATAGTGTAGGGGGTATTGGAGTAGGTGTAGCTGTCGATATGCCTTTGTTTACTGTAGACTCAGTAATAAAGACAATCGAAAAATCATTAGAGGCAGGCAAATGCACACCGAAGATGTGCGAAAAATATTTAAAGTTTACGAATAAGCTCAATGGTATCCCTACTTCTTCTTTTGAAGAAACTTTAAACCTGTTTAAGACAGGAAAAGGAAAAATCCAATTCACTACTCAATATTCAATTGACTCTAAAAAGAGGCAAATAGTTTTAAGTTCTAGATTTGCCGATGTGAATATGGCTTCTGCGATAGAAAAAACATTGAACGATCCTCATGTAAAAATATGCAGCGATGTACCAAATAAAAAAGAGAAAACTTTTGAGATTCATATTGAATTAAAATCTAGTGTTAATTCTGATCATGTTCAAAAAGTAGCAAAGTCTATTGTAGATAAATATTTTAGCAACACTGAATCTTATGAGGTAACTACTACTTCTAGAGATACAAAAGATAATGAAGTAGCAGACAAAAAACTTTATGCGGCTACTACTCCAATGATCATAAACGATTGGATAAAATTTCGACTTGATCTCGAACAAAGAGCTTGTCAGTATTGGATTGATAAAGCTCAAAAAGAAATCGACTATAGGCTACTTTTGATCAAGGCAGTAGATAACTTGGAGATCATAATTGAGGCCTTGAGAAAAAGGTTTACAAAGGATGAGTTGAAAGAGTTTATTGCTAAAAAGATGAAAATATCTTTAGAGCAGTCAGACGTTATAATAAACCTAAAAATCTATCAGTTAAGAAAGCTTGAAAAGGAGCAATTGCTACAAGAAATAAAGGACAGGAAGGAAACTATCTCAGGATACAAAGTTCGAATCCAAAAACCCGCAGAATATGTCATAACTCACGTAAATGAGATAGGAAAGAAACTGAAAAGTATAACTTGAAAATGATAAGATATACCTACACAGTTACATAGAGTACGTGTAATAACGTGTAATAAGTTGTAATATACCTATTTGGATTAACCTAAAAGGTGTGTTATACTTTTGTTAATGTTGTAGTCAGTGACGTAACCATCTAACCTAGAGGGTATTCATAATGTCTGAGGTAATTAACCAGGAAGATCAAACTGAAGATTCCGTTCTCATAAATTTTAATGAGGACAAGAATTTAGATAATGCTGTAGCGTCAATGATGCAAGACTTGGAAGATGTAGCTCAAGACGAATCAAAAATTTACGTCTTTGAACAAATGATGTCTCTGCTAAAACAATCAGAAAACAACTATGAAGCTATAGCATTGGCCAGATTGGCTCTAGCAGGTTCTACTGCTGCATTGGTAGAGCAAAACGCTATATTGATTAGCCTTGTACAAAACCTTTGTAGCCAATTTGAGGTCACTGTAAAGACAACAAAGATTGTTGATACAAATGTCTATGAGCAGAATCTTCCTATCAAAGCAGGTTATAAATACGATATAAAGACATTGCAAATGGGCGTAATTTCATTAATTGCAAAAATGAATCATATTGTATCAGCATCAAAATCAAACGAACAGAACTACTTGAATGCTGAAAAGACAATTTCTGTATTGAAGGCTGAAGGATATAGGTTAGGTGAACGAGTAAAGGATCTTCAGAATGCTCCACCTCCTCAGATGCTTCAAAAGCCTTATCGTATTATGCGATCATATACAAAAGACGGTCAAGTATGTCATAGCTTCATCTGCAAGGATGAGGAGCTGGGTTATAAATCAACAAAAAATATTACAAAGTCCTTAGCTTGGGAGGATCTTGAAAAGGCTGTAGATCGCCTAATTCATCTAAATCAAAATGCTACTGAATACTCTATATCTAAGATATATGAATTTAATGTGGTTAGCCTTCATCACATGACAGTTACAAAAGGTTCACCTGAATCTCAACTTGCATTATCGAATGCAAAGACTTTTGCTGCTAAAGCATTGGAGAATTAACATGAGACTTTTAACATTATTGGAAGCTCTTCTTTCAGATATAGAAAAAGTAAAGGCAACTGCTCATATTGAGGCAGGAGATAGTGAAGCCAGTTACCTTGCACTGACCAACAGGTATAGTGAATTGGCTTCATACAAGGTAAGTGTCGACAACTATGTCCCTGGCATAGCTATCTCAGATATAAAGAGAAAGCTAAAATCATCAAGCAATACTTTTTACTCGATTCATTCTGGACTAGAAGATAAAGAAATCACCAAAGCCTCATATGTAAGACAGTTAAGTATAATGGCTGTCCACATTCAAGAAATTATCGACTTCATTAAAGAGGCTTGTGAAAAATCAAGTCTTATCAGCGCAAGCTTAAACAAGCCTATAACCACACAAGAGCCTTTACTTATAGTAGAAGCTGCTGCTTATTCTAATACCAATCAGATGTTTGAAGCTTTGAAAGATGCTAATGCTGATATAGCAAAAGCATTTGAAGATTTATCAGAAGCAGATAAATCAAATATGGAGTATTTACGTAAGCATCAATCAGCTCCTTCAAAGCCAGAAGATTATAGAAAGCTTTTGAATAAGAATACAGGCTTGCCAGAAGACATTACTCATTCAGTTAATGAGACAAAGAACCAACATAGTCAAGACGACCAGCACTACTCAGTCTTATCAAAGTATCAAAAGGCTTTACAGACAGTAAAGCAGACTGATTCTGGATCACTTGATTGGGTTGTAAGCAAAGGGCCAATATTCTTTACATCTGAACCTCAAGTAAAAGAGCTTACATTAAAGAGCGCAAAATTTAGCTATGATCCTTTTTACCCTGGTTGGATTCTATCAGATCAGATATTAATTGGCATAAAACCTAAGTTAGGTAAAGATAAAAAAGAACTGACAGAGACTCTAAACTATGCCATGAAGGCTTTGTCACAAAGGTTACCCAGTAAGCTGGTTTTCATGTCTACTCGAAAAGATAAGGCAGATAAAATTGTTCCTCAGTTTGTTCCTTTAAAAGGATCAAAGCTGTTGTGGACATGGGCCATGCTGGAAACAAAGAGGAACCTCTTTAGCAGCATTAGAATAAAGGAATGGGGTTTTCCTGATGCCTCCACTATGAGGACACTGGATAGTAGAACTGAAAAGAGTATATTGCCAGAGTTGAAGCAAGAAGCTTCAAAGACCGATGAATTGCTCAAGCAATATAGAATAAAAATCGAACAACAGTATAAGAAAGAGTCAGACCCTTTAAAAGAGAAACTAGACGAAATTAGATCAAAAGCTAAATCCATAAAGTTTACTATCGAAGACCTCGCAAAACAGCTTGTACAAGAAAAACAGACTATGGACAACTTGAAGAGTAGTGCAAAGATGTCTGGTACTGTTCTAATTAGAGAAAAGATTGAGAAAAATATTGTTGAGCAAGAAAACAAACTTGATAAATTGAATGGAAGAATAAACGGCAACAAAGCTATTGCAAAAGCCTTGTCTGTTGAGGCTACTTCATTGAGGGCTCAGATGGTAGCAATGATTTCTGCTATACGGCAGCAAGCTAGTGAGGATTTGAAAAAGGCTAGAGAAGGTATTGCTCCTGACGATCATTTCAAAATTGAAAATGGTTGATTTAATTGAAAGAGGCAAGGCTCTTATAGCTTGTTTTCCTGATCATGAAAAATGCGCTATTTGCAGTACTGAGTTGGAGGTGCAAGGACATCATATCTACCCAAGGCATTTAGGAGGTCCTGAGGATGGGCCGCTTATTCACTTGTGTTCTTTGCACCATTTAATGGTTCATAGGCTGTCAGGTAAAAATAACACTATACCTAATGAATTTAATGCTACTCAAGTAAAACTAATAAAGATATTAGTTAGGTTTATCAATGAGGCAAAAATTCAGTTTGAGAATTTAGATCCTACTTGGATAGATAGAAAACTAATGTTTACTGTACCTGACGCCTTGCTGAAAAGAGCCCACAAAAGAAAGCAAGATTTAGGCTACAGAAATATGGCTGACTACTTGACACACTTGATAGTAAAAGATACCAGCAACTTATAAGGGATAAACTTGTGCAGAACCAAGATGAAAAGTCACCTTCAGACGCAATAAGAAAACAACCTACATTGAATGTAAAATGTCATAGTTGTATCTTCTTTAAAGATCGTGCTTATCCTTCTTTCAAAAAACCATGTCATGAGTTAGGTATAAAAAAGTTTAGTAGGACATGTGAACACTTTTTTGCTAACCCTTTTATATTTTTAAAAGAAGACCCTCAATTCAAGTTGGCAACTAAACTGTTTAAGAAGTATGAGAACAGTTTACCTTCAATTGTGGCTTGGCTTAATCAAGAGTTGGCAACAAAGAAAACAGGCTTTACGTTTGGTCAAGAAATTTATGTAAGAATGATAGGGCAAGATTATCTATTAAATTATGCCAAGGCTACTGTAGTATCAGCTAACAAGGAACATGTGTACATCCAAGGTGAAACATTTAGAGGTACAATACTTCATGAATCTGTATTCACTTCAGATCAATGGAAGCGTAAAAAGAAAAATTTGATCAAGCGTAAAAAGATAAAAGATCCTCTAGCAAAGACTTATTATAAGAAAGTTACTAAAGCAAAGATAAATATGGACTACGAAGTTCCTACCATTGATGAGTTTGTAAAGCTTGCAAACTCAAATAAGAAAGAGACTAAAGTCTTAAGGGTTAACTCTTAAAAAAGGCTACTCCAGTGCAGCTTGAATTATCAAACCTTTCATGGAAAAATATCTGCAAAGATAAAGATTCCTGTTTACACTCAGTCTTAAAAAAATCAGTGCCAGAAAAAATTGATAAATTGTCTGATGAAGACATCTTGAACATAAAGATGTCAATGTTTGCCTATACAATGCACATTTACTCTTATGTACAAATGCAAAAGGTTTGTAAGAGCTACGGTTTGGTAGCTAAAGATACAAACACAATCCTTCATGCTATTTTGGAAAATTTTGAGGTTAGTATTGGATTAAAGCAAGCTACATTAATTATGCTGTCCAACAGTCAAATGAACATAAAATCCAATATTGGTAAAATACTAAAGTCAAACTCATTGAACGAATCTAACGCTGCTTTTCTAAAAAGTGTTCAGGGCATTTCCTTACCAAAAGGTATTTTGAAAAAGATTAAAGAAAAACCTTTGTTGCCTGCCTCACAAATCAGAAAAAATTGCAATAATGATATTAAAGATCTAAGGCCGTACGTTGCAAAGTTTGTTAGGCGTAAGTTGTCTTTTATCGTTCAGCATAATCGGTATGATCATGAAGATTTAATTTCTGATCTTACTAGAAAAGGGGTCGAGACTTATTATCGAGTTACTCCTTTTGTTACTCCCGAACATCGAGTAAACAGCATGAAGCAATCAATTCATAATCAAGGTATGAAGTTGAT
>JAGWIL010000391.1 GCA_028866335.1 Rhodospirillales bacterium | reverse complement strand
ATCCGGGCGAGCCGGTGACCGTGCTTTCCGATTATTTCGGGCGCGAGGTAACCGACACGCTGGAAGTGTGCCGCCGTTTTCCTGAAATGGCCAAAGCCGGGCAGCTCTCCGTACGGCTGGACACGCATGGCGGGCGGTATCTGGAAGGGTTGGGGCCGCAGGAAAGCTATGCCGTGCTGGAACGCAACGCACCCGGTGCGCTGCGGCGCTACCGAAGCCAAAGGGAGCTTGGATATTTGATTGGCACCGGGGTCTCCGCCGCCGCCATCTGGCGGATGCGCGAGGCGCTGAACGAGGCGGGGTTTAGGGCCGTGAAAATCGTCGCGTCCTCCGGTTTTGGCGTGGAGAAATGCTCCGTGATGGCAGATGCAAAAGCGCCGATCGACGTGGTGGGGACGGGAAGTTTTATCCCTGAGAGCTGGAGCGAGACTTACGCCACGGCGGATATCGTGGCCTATGACGGTGTGGCGCGGGTGAAGATCGGGCGGGAGTTTCTGCTCCGCCAGGTGCAGGGCTGAAAGGCGAAGGGCTGAGGAAGAAATATGAGTCGTAAGCTTAATTTCCGCGTCCTGGCGGCCTTGGTCTGTATCGCAATTCCATACCTAGGTTGGGCGCAGAGCAAAGCGCCCAGCCCGCTAACAGTGGCTAGCCTGCGTGCGGGTCTTGGCAAACTCCAAGACATTGCACTCACATCAGGAGTCAATGATGTTTATTTCAAAGGCCCCGAACAAAGCGCCCGAATCGTAACCGCCCTCATTCAGAATGCCGATGGCTCCTCCCGCTTGGTGTTTTTCATCAGTATGCAGGATGAAGAGTCGAATTGGATCGTTGTACCGACCGGCGATCAGGAAGACGCCATTGTTGAGAACGAGCTTGATCCCGATGGTTATTTCCGTGATGTTCGCTTCATGAATGGTACACTGGGTGGGCAAGACACAACGTTTCTGTTCGTGTCTACTCTCGATGGGCCTCGTTACAAATCTCGCGCTCCTTCAGCAACGATTTCCGTCGAAACGCTGCAGTCCCCCCTTGGGGATTGCTGCGCACCATTCGAGTTCGTCCCGATCCTGCAGTTCAAAACCAAGGCGGGCTATACGGACGCGGCTGTGGCTCTTAAGCATGAACTAAATATTCCTCTTCCGGCTGGTTATCAGCCGGGATAACGATCGAAATGACCGAAACGCTGAACATCGCCATCGCGCAGATCAATCTGCATCTGGGCGCGATCGACAAGAACCTGGCCAAGATCCGCGCCGCGCGGGCGGAAGGCGCAAGGCTGGGGGCGGATCTGGTGGTGACGCCGGAGCTTTCCATCGCCGGGTATCCGCCGGAGGATTTGGTGCTGAAGCCCGCTTTTGTAGCTGCCTGCGAGGCAGCGGCGGAGGAACTGGCGCGGGACACGGCGGATGGTGGACCGGGGCTGATCGTGGGCTTGCCCTGGCGCGATGGCGAGCGCCTGCACAACGCCGCGTTTCTGCTGGAAGGCGGCCGCATTGTGGCAAAGCGGGCGAAGGTGGAACTGCCGAATTACGGTGTGTTCGACGAGAAGCGGGTGTTCGATGCGGGTATGCCATCCGGCCCGGTGCCGTTCAGGGGTTTTCGCATCGGGCTGATGATCTGCGAGGATTGGTGGCTACCGCATGTTTCGGAAACTTTCGCCGAGACCGGGGCGGAGATGCTGCTTTCCATCAATGGCTCGCCCTATGAGGATGGCAAGCAGAATGTGCGCGTAACGCTGGCGGTGGAGCGAGTGGTGGAAACCGGGCTGCCTTATGTGTTCGCCGCCCAGGTTTGCGGGCAGGACGAGGTGGTGTTCGACGGCGCTTCCTTCATTTTGAACGCCGACCGGACCCTGGCGGTGCAGATGCCGTATTTTGAGGAGGCCATT
>JAGWIL010000048.1 GCA_028866335.1 Rhodospirillales bacterium | reverse complement strand
GGCAACACAGACTTTTTGAACATGAAGAACCAGCAGCGCCTGGCTTCCAAGAAAACCTCCAAGACCGAAGCCGTGCAGGCCGTGACCAAGACGCGCATGGAGAAGGAGGATATCCATATCGGCCCCTCCGATTATGTGCCCTGGCAGAACGACAACAAGATCGCCTTCATCCGCATGGAGGGCCTGCAATTTGGCGATGTGCCGATGGATCTGGAGCTGCGGCTTTCCGTGCAGGACAGCCCCAATTCCGCCGGTGTGGTGATCGACATGGTGCGTTGCTGCAAGCTGGCGCTGGAAGCTGGCGTGGGTGGCGTGCTGGCCGGGCCTTCGGCTTATTTCTGCAAGCACCCACCGACGCAATACACCGATGATATCGCGCATGAGATGACGGAAGAATTCATCCGCACTTGCCGCCCGCTTCTGGCCGTCACCGCCGCCGAATGAAGTGCCTGATTGTCGCCGCCGGGCAGGGCACCCGCCTGCGCGAGAAAGGCGAGCTGAAGCCGCTCATCCCCATCCGTGGGGTGCCGTTGATCGAGCGCGTGATCGCCAATGGCAAACAGGCGGGCATTGACGAGTTTCTCGTCGTCACCGGCTACCGCTCGGATGAATTGCAAGCGCATCTGGGGGAATTTGCCAGCCGCTCTGGCACTCACATCACCCGCATCTTCAACCGCGCCTGGGACAGGGCAAACGGCGTTTCCGTGCTGGCCGCCAAGCAATATCTGGACGAGCCATTTCTGCTCACCATGTGCGACCATCTGGTGGAGCCTGAGATTCTGCGCACGCTGGTGGAGGCGAAGCAGGAACCCGGCACCGTCACGCTGGGGGTGGATTTCAACATCGAAAACCCGTTGAACGACCCGGACGATGTGACCCGCGTGAAATGCGAGGGCGATCACCTCAAGCATATCGGCAAAATCATCCGCGACTATAATTGCTTCGATACGGGCGTATTCCGCTGCACCCCGGTGATGTTTGAGGCGCTGGAAGCCTCTCAGGCGCGGGGCGATGACAGCATTTCAGGCGCGATGAACGTGCTGGCCGAATGGGGCAAGGCGCGCGTGCATGATATCGGTGCCCGGCTTTGGGTGGATGTTGACGACCCCATCGCCTTCGGCAAAGCCGAGGCGCTGCTGGATGAAGGCAGGCTTTAAATGAGCAACGCCGCCTTTGGCGCGGCGGACCCCATCCGCCGGACCTTTGAGATTGAGGACCCGACCAACCTCTATTTCATCCACCCTATTTCTGCGCGGCTGGTGCCGGTGTTCGCCAGATACGGCATTACGCCCAACACGGTGTCGTTCATCGGCATGGGCTGCGGCATTCTGGCTGGTGTGGCCTATCATTTCTATAACCATATTGCCTGCGCCATCCTTGGTTTCGCGCTCATGCTCGCATGGCATGTGATGGACGGCGCAGACGGCCAGCTCGCCCGCCTCACCAAGAGCTATTCTGAGCTCGGCAAAGTGCTGGATGGTATTTGCGACTACGTGACCTTCACCGCTGTTTATGTGGGACTGGCCTTGGCCATGAGCGCCTATTTGGGCGGTTGGGCCTGGGTGTTGGTGGCGTGCTCCGGTGTTGCCCATGCCGTGCAATCCGCCGCCTATGAGATGCAGCGGCAGGATTATAATTTCTGGGGCTGGGGCCGTGCTTCCGCCGCCCTGCCGAAGCTGGACGCAAAGCCAAAGGGCCTCACCGGCTGGCTGCACCATGTCTATGCCCGGTTGCAGCTTTGGGCGGCGGGCGGTGCGGCGGAATTTCACGAGGCATTTGCCGCTGTTCTGGTGGCAAGGCCCGGGCAGGAGCCCGCCCTGCGCGCGGCTTACCGGGAATCCTTCGCGCCGGTCATCCGCCGCTGGGGGGTGCTAAGTGCTAATTACCGCACGCTGGGGCTGTTCATCGCCGCGCTCATCAAGCTGCCCGCGCTTTATTTCCTGTTCGAGGTTCTGGGGTTCAGCGCCATTCTCTATGTTTTGCTGCAAGCGCAGAGGGCGCAGTACAGGTCTTTCCTGGCGCGCATCCGGCTCTAAATTTAGCGTCGCGTGGCGTGCCCACCGCGCTCCAGCAGCCAGCCGCCAAACGCCAGCAGCAGCAATGATGGGGCGAGGGCCGCGAAGGCCGGGTTCACCGCCAGCAGCAGCCCCAAATAGCCGGTAATCTGCTGCACCAGCACAAACACCATGCCCAGCAGCGCGCCGATGACGATCTGCCGCCCCGCCCCACCCGAACGCTGCGGCCCGAACACGAAGGGGCCAGCGATAAGCGCCATGCCGATCAATGAGAGTGGAATCGCCACCATGCGCCAGAAACTTTGCTCATAGGCCAAGGCCTGCTGGTGCTGGCGTTTTAGCTGCCGCACATAACTGTAAAGCGCCAAGGGCGGCATGGTTTCTGGCGGAATCGCCAGCAATTGTAATTGCCGGGCGGAGAGAAATGGCTTCCAGTCCAGCATCGCGGGGTTGTCCATCACGGTCTGGCCATCGGCGATAACGTCTCGCGTCACGCCGGTCAGGCGCCAATTGCCGTCTGGTTCAGGGGCGGCGTTATCCGCCTGGACCATGCTTTGCAGCCCGCCTGAAGGGCCAAAGGTAAAAATGGTCACGCCGTGCAGTTGTGCGCCCGCGAAGCTTTGCACGTTTAAAAACACACCGTTTTTCTGGGCCCAGAACCCGCCATTGGAAAGCCCGGGCAGGGCGCTGCCAAGGGCGGCGGCACGCGCGCGTTGGGCGGCCTGCTGGGCTGGCGGGATGATGAATTGCGCAATGAGAAACAGTGCGGCGATAATCGGCAGGCAGAGCTTTATCACCGCGCCGATAATCCTGGCCTGGGAAATGCCGAAGCTACGAAAGGCGGTGAGCTCTGATTGTTTGGCAAGGCCGCCCAGCCCCAGCAAGGCCGCCAGCAGCATGGAAACCGGCGCAAGCTGTAGCATTTCGCCGGGTGCGGTGAGCAGCGTGTAGTTAAACGCGCCCGCCAGCCGGTATTGCCCCTGGCCCACAAAGCTAAGCTGCTCAACAAAGCTGAGCAGGCTGAACAAAGCGGTGAGCCCCGCCGTTACCAGCAGAAACACCCGCAAAACCGCCCAACCTATGTAACGGTCAAGCAGCATCGCGGCTGCCGGCCTGGCCCCAATTCAGCGGCGGGCGGGCGGGCCGGGGCGGCGCGGCGGCGCGCAAGGCCCGGCGAATGGTAGGTGCATACCAAATAACCGCCATGGCCAGAGCCAGCCCGGCTGGTGCCCACCATATGCCGGGGAAAGCCCCCACCTGCCCGTGCTGCACCCAGACGCGCGCGGTGGTGCAAAGCAGGTAATAGGCGGAATAAGCCAGAATGGCGGGGCCGAATTTGGCATAGCGGCTTTGGCGCGGCCGGCCCCGGCTTAAAATCGCCCCCAGCAGCGCCAGCAGCAAGGTGGAAAGCCCGGTGGAAAGCCGCCATTGCCGCTCGGCGATATCAGCCGGGTTGGATGCAGCCAGCAGATGCGCCGTGCTGGCGGCCACTGGGCTATAGCTGGCGTTGCCGCCCACGTTGCCATCCGGGTCCAGGTTCAGCCCCGCCGCCGCCAGAGATTGGTCCTGCGTGGGGTGGCCATTATCAAATTTGTACACATGCGCGCCGGAGAGATGCACGCTGCGCTGGCCATCCGGCCCCGGAACAGCGGGGCTGGCGCTTTGGGCGAAGATCACCTCAATCTGCCCGCCATCCCGCTTGGCGATGAACACGTTTTTGGCGTCCGCATGTGGTCCGGCGCGGTTGCCTAGAAAAATCACCCGCGCACCGTCCTGGCTGGCATAAAACGCCCCCGCCTCCATCGCGTTTACGTTCAACATGGCGGTGGCGTGGCGGGTTATGTTGTGCGAGGTGGCATAAGCCCAGGGCCGGGCAAAGGCGGAAAGCCCGGTAACGCATATGGCCAGCCCCAGCGCCAGCCCCAGCACCGGGCGGAAAAGCTGCCTGGGCCCCATGCCCAGCGCCAGCATGGCGGTTATCTCGCCATCGGCCTGCAACCGGCCAAACGCCGCCACCACGGCGATGAACAACGAGATCGGGATCAGCACGTCCAGCGAGATTAATAATTTAAGCGCGGTAAGTGCCGCGATGGCACCCACCGGCAGCAGGCCGTTCACGGCATCCGAGAGAATTCCCGCCAGGCTGTCCCCCGCGAACAGCAGCAGCAGCACGCCCAGAATTGTGGCGAAGGGCCACGTTATCTCCCGAATCAGATAGCCATCTGTTTTCAAAGCGCCAAACCAAACTCTATTCAGGGTGTCCAGAAAAACCGGCTCCTGCCGGGTAATCCGGTGGGGCGTGAGTGTCATGGGTCCAGAAGGCTCGTGACAATGCGTTGCCCGCTCTTTAATAGGGTGGGAAATAATTTGTATAGTTTTTATTGCACGGACGTCATGCGGACCAGGTGCACTAAACCACTTAGGGAGCACTGCGCCGCGATATGTCTGACCAGGCCAGCGAGATTCGCGAAGTTATTTTCGGCACGTTGCAGGCAGCTTTGCCGCAGGCGCGCCCGTTATCGGACGATACCCATATCATCGAGGATCTGGGTCTCGATTCCGTCGCGGTGATGGATTTTGTCATGGAGATCGAGGACAAGCTCGATATTTCCGTGCCTTTGGACAAAATCGCCGAGGTGGAGACGCTGGGCGATCTTGTCGCCACCGTGCAGCGCCTGAAGCAAGCCGCTTAGCCAAATGGCGCTGTTCGACAAATACGCGGCCCTGGCGGCGCAATACCGCCAGTTGGAAGATGCGGGTGCCAACCCGTTCAACGTGAAATTCGAGGCTGTGCTCTCCCCCACGGAGGCGATGCTCGCGGGCCGCAGAACACTTCTGCTCGGCACCAACAACTATCTCGGCCTCACTTACGAGCCCGCGGTGGTGGAAGCCGCCAACGCCGCCAGCAGCGCCTCGGGTTCCGGCACCACCGGCTCGCGCATCGCCAATGGCAGCTATGGCGGGCATGGGCGGTTGGAAGCAGCCCTGGCGGATTTTTATGGCCGCAAGCATGGCATGGTGTTCTCCACCGGCTACCAGGCCAATCTCGGCATCATCTCAGCATTGGCGGGCAAAAACGACCATTTGCTGCTGGATGCCGATTCACACGCCTCAATTTACGATGCCTCTCGCCTTGGCTACGCCCAGGTCACGCGCTTCCGCCATAACAGCCCCGAGGACCTCGCCAACCGCCTCCGCCGCTTGGCAGGCGAGCCGGGCGACAAGATCATCATCGTCGAGGGCATTTATTCCATGCTGGGCGATACCGCGCCCTTGAAGGAATTCGCCGCCGTGAAGCGCGAATATGGCGCCTATATGGTGGTGGACGAAGCCCATTCCCTAGGCGTGCTGGGCGCAACCGGCCGTGGCCTCGCTGAACAAGCTGGGGTGGAGGCGGATGCAGATTTCATCGTCGGCACCTTCTCCAAATCCCTCGCCGGTGTGGGCGGCTTTGCTGTCACGGATATGGAAGGCGCTGAGGTTCTGCGCGTCGTCTCCCGCCCTTATATGTTCACAGCCTCGCTGCCGCCTTCCAACATCGCCGCCACGGAAGCCGCCTTGCACGAGCTGCGCACCCGGCCAGAGCTGCGCCGCCGCCTTAACGAAAACGCGCAACGGCTTTACCGCGGGCTGGAACGGCTGGGCTTTGATCTGGGGCCGGAGCCCAGCCCCGTCGTCTCCGCTATCATGCCCTCGCCGGAGGCCGCGTTCGGCCTATGGGCGGCTCTGCTCAAGGCCGGGCTGTACACCAATGTGAGCCTGCCACCGGCAACACCGCGCGGCCTCGCCCTTTTGCGCTCCAGCGTTTCCGCCGCGCACAGCCCAGCACAAATCGACCACGCCATCGCCCTGTTCGCTGAGGCTGGCAGCAGCCTGGGGTTACTGAAAGCCGAGATGGCGGCGGCGAAATAGCCGCCCATGCGTCAGGTCGGCATCTTCCGGCATAATTTGTTCAGGCTCTCTGAGCCGTTCATCACCCAGCAGGCGCAGCGCCTCCAGCGTTACCACCCGCTTTATTTGGGGCGGCTGCGTTACGGTGCCGCCCCGCCAGGGGCCGAGGCGCTGGCGCTGGAAGACCTTGCCCCGCAAATGCGGCTGCTGCCCGCTGGCTGGCACCTGCTTTCGGCCAGCCCGCACCCATACCTCTATATGCTGGCCGGGCGGCGGCCAGACCTTATTCACGCGCATTTCGGGCCGGAGGGCGTTTACGCCCTGCCGCTTGCCGCGCGGCTCAACGTGCCGCTAGTCACCACTTTTCACGGGTTTGATGCGACCCTCGGCCCGCTCGGCCTGCTCGCCAACCCGGCCTGGGCACGCTACGCGCTGGGGCGCGGCAGGCTGGCGCGGCAAGGCAGCCTGTTCCTCGCCGCTTCCAACTTTCTGCGCCAAAAGCTCCTGGCGCTAGACTTCCCGCCCGAGCGCGTTGCCGTGCATTATATCGGGGTGGACACCCACGCCATCGCCCCCCGCACCCCGGCGCAGGAGGAACCCATCATCCTCCATGTGGCGCGGCTTGAGGAGGTGAAGGGCACGGAATATCTCATCCGCGCCTTCGCCCTCACAGCCCCGCAATTCCCGCTCGCCCGGCTGGTGATCATCGGCGATGGCAAATTGCGTAAAACCCTGGCGCGTATGGCGCGGGAAACCGGGTTTGCGGAGCGCATTCTGTTCCTCGGTGCCCGCCCCCACCCAGAAGTTCTGGGCTGGATGCGCCGTGCCGCCATGCTGGTGCTGCCCAGCATAAAAACCAGCTCCGGGCGGGAGGAAGGGCTCGGCATGGTGATGCTGGAAGCCGCCGCCAGCGGCGTGCCCGGCATTGGCTGCCGCGTTGGCGGCATCGCCGAGGGCATTGCGGAGGGCGAAACCGGCTTTCTGGTGCCAGAGCGCGAGCCGGAGGCACTCTCCGTCGCCATCGGCACGCTGCTCGCCAACCCTACCTTACGCCTGCGCATGGGCGAGGCCGCGCGCCGCCGCATGGAACAGCATTTCGACCTCACCCGCCAGACGGCCGCACTTGAGGATATTTACGATGGACTCGTTTCATGACACGGGCGGTCGTCGTCGCGGCGCACCCGGATGACGAGATTCTCTGGCTCTCTTCCGCTATGGCGCAGGCTAATCCCGTGGTGCTGTGCTACGGCGCGCCATTTGGCAGGCCAGAAAAAGCTGAGGCCCGCGCAAAAGCCGTTGCGGCGTTGAAATTGCCGCATTTGGTCAACCTCGCTATTCCGGAAAGCGGCAGCCGCCTGCTGGTTGATTGGCAAAACCCCGAGCTAACGCCAACAGGAATCGCCATCGCCTTGCCCGAGGCCCAAGCGCGTTACGACGCGAATTTCATCACGCTCGTGGAAAAACTCCGTCCCATTCTGGCGGGTGCGGCAGATGTTTACACGCATAACCCCTGGGGCGAATACGGCCACCCGGAGCATATCCAAACCTACCGCGCGGTTGAGGCGCTGCAAAAAGAGCAAGGCTTCACCATCTGGTTTTCCAACTACATGGCCCCGCTCACCATCCCCCTCATCCGCACTCTCGGCTCCACGCCACTCTGGGCGGAAAAACGCGTAGCAGTGCCGGATGTCCGCCTCGCCCGCCGCCTGCGCGCCATCTATCTGCGCCACCGCGTCTGGACCTGGTCTCTCTGGCACCGCTGGCCCGCCACCGAAATGCTCTATGCCCAACCCCCAGGCGAACAAGAAACTTGGCACAGCCTTTCCGGCGAAACGCTGTCGGACGTAACGAAGTTGCGGTGGTGGCGAGGCGATGGTGCGGGTAGGTGGGTGGCTTAGGCCAAGAGCCAATATTAATTTGGCGTTTATGCTGATTGAGCAGACTCGGAGTATGCTTGTTTAATACTTAAAGTGTCAGCTTAATCTGGAGCAGATAATGATACTACTGAGCCCTTCTGACCAGTTCAGGCCCTCTAAGGCTTATGCTTTGATTAAGTTTTTTTCCGAACGTGATCATTCTGAACAATTTCTTGATGGTAGTCTGTTCATGCGTCGGTTGTCCTACTTTCGGCGCGAAGAAGACGCCGAAGGCCGCTGGGATTCGACCGAAGGAGTGTGGAGTTGGTTGCAGAAGAAAGATCTGCGTATTAATATGAATATCCCTTCCGTGGGGGCAATCAGTATTACTGAGCGTGATCTCGCTGCGCCGGTATCGATGTCGATCGGTGGACCAGACAATCTCTACATTTATTGTATGTATGCATATTATATTGAACAAGCATTGCCTACAGACGACATTCGGGACATTTACGGGGAGGACCGACTGGTCGAACTTGAGGCCGCTCTTCAGCTCGACCCTCGTTGCTTACGATTTGGCTCCCACGCCGTTGTAATTCCATGGAAGCCGTTTGTGGCACGTCTTAGGCAAGCTGCTTCTAAACAATCGCTACGCCTCCGGGCAGGTCTTGTGCACTACTATGACGATAATGTTTTCAATGGAGAATTTAAATTCAAAGATGCGCCGTTCCGCAAACAGAAGAGGTTCGACTATCAACGCGAATATAGGATTTGTGTGCAAACCCTCGATCACACCCCGGCACCTCGTACCATAAACATTGGATCCCTGCGGGGGCTAGGCTGCTATACGCCGTCTGAACACTTGTTAAAGGCATTTAAGTTGTCTTTGTCATCTAATGTCTAACACTACGTTAGTATGTTCCACGTGGAAAATTCACCGTACTTTCCTGCGCCCCCACAAAACCAGCCCGGCGTAAGCCAACCCCGTCACCACCGCCGCCGCGCCAATCCGCGCCCAGGCCGCATCGCCAAACGGCAAAACCCGTGCCCCCAGCGTAAACACCACCATCCCTGCCACCGCCAGAACCGGCACAACAAACGGCTTCAGCAGCGAAACCGGCGAAACCCCCCATTCCCGCTTCAAATACCCCACGCTCCAGCTCAGCAGAAACGGGTAAATCGCCAACCATGCGGCGGAAACCGCCACCAGCCCCATCCGCCCATGCACAAACACACCGGCCAGCAGAATAAACCCGCCTAGCACCAGCAACGTTGCAAAAGAGAGCTTCGCCGCCTTGCCCGGCTGCCCCGTGCCCATCAGCAGCGGGGTTATCAGTTGCGAGGCTATGCGCAGCACCGCCGCCCCTGCCAGAATTTGCAACGGCAGCGCCGCCGCCGCGTAAGAATGCCCCTGGGAGTCATGCAGCAACCCCATCAGCGGCACCGCCATCAGCCCCAGCCCAGCCATGCAGGGTGCCACCAGGCTTGCCACGCGTTGCAGCGCCCAGAACAATGCCTCCCGCAACTGCGCTGGTGCCGCCGCCACTTTCGCGAACACCGGCAGCGCGGTGCGGTTGATGATCGTACCCACCGCCATCGCCGGTTCCATCACCACGTCAAACGCCACCCGGTACACCGCCAGCGAGGCCGCGCCGTAAAACCAACCCACCAGCAAATAATCGATATTCTTGAAAATCTGCTCGAAGATGTTGGCGCTGGCCGAGCGCAGCCCGAATGAAACCAACCCGCTTATTTCATCAAATCTAAAATGCCACACTGGCCAAAACGGCCGCGCCCATAACGCCCCGGCCAGAATAAACACGCCGGAGGCAAAATACCCGCCCACCAGCGCCCAGGTGCCGCCGCCCAGCACCGCAATGGCCAGCCGCACCATCGCCGCGCCAAAGGTCGCACTCACATTTATCGCCGCTATCTTCTCATATTTCAGCTCGCGGTTCAGCAGCGCCAGCGGAATCACCGCCGCCCCCACCAAAGGC
>JAGWIL010000390.1 GCA_028866335.1 Rhodospirillales bacterium | reverse complement strand
GCCGCATCGGAAACTAGCCACGCAGCGGCACGGGCAATGTCATCAGGCTCGCCGATGCGTAAGTAAGGCACAAGCTGCATGAGCTTTTCGTAAGCTTCAGGCGTATCCCAGGCGTCCCGGTTAATAGGCGTACGAATTGCACCAGGGGCCACAGCATTTGCGCGAATGCGCAAGGGGGCCACTTCCTGGGCGATGCTGCGCATCATCATGTTAATGCCGCCTTTTGAGGTTGCGTAATTTACGTGGCCAGCCCAGGGAATTTCCTGATGCACTGAGCTTGTGCAGAGGAGTTTGCCGGTGGCAACCGAAACTTCCGGTTTTGGGCCACGGCGCTTGAATTCACGCACCGCGGCACGGGCGGTAAGAAATTGGCCGGTGAGGTTGACGCTGATGACCTTGTTCCATTGTTCCAAGGTCATTTCATCGAAAGGCGCATCGGCTTGCAGCCCGGCATTGCTCACCGCGATGTGGAGTGTGCCAAAATGCTGGATGGCCTGGGCGAACATGCGCTCCACCTCGTCTTCTTTCGAAACATCGGCGGAAATGGCGAGGGCGCGGCGGCCAAGTGCTTCTATCTCGTGGGCAATGCCCTCCGCGGCGGCGGGGTCCCCGATGTAGTTCACCACAACATCCGCGCCGGATTTGGCAAGGCCCAACGCTACGGCCTTGCCGATGCCTGAGCTGGCGCCGGTGACCAATGCCGGTTGGCCCTTGAGGACGACGGGATATTGCATTTGCGGTAACGCAACATGTTCATTCTGGCCGCTGTTCTGGTCGTCCGCCATCTCCGTCTCCTGCTAATGGGCAGTCCTCACTTATGGCGGAGATGCGGCAGATCAACTCTTTGCGGGCAACGAAGCTTTTCCGGCGCCTGTCTTATTTTTAACCTTATGACGGGAAAGTGGTGCCGGGTGAGGGATTTGAACCCCCGACCTTCGGTTTACAAAACCGCTGCACTACCACTGTGCTAACCCGGCGCGCGGCGTGGCTGTACTGGAAAAAACAAGCTACATCAACAGCTCGAATTAGATCCCCAGGCGGTCTCTGGCGCGATACCACCAGGAGCCCGCGACCGTGAGCGGCACGCGCAATGCCCGCCCGCCGGGGAAGGGAAAGTAAGGTAGCCCGGCGAACACATCAAAACGCTGGGTATCGCCGGTGACGGCCTCGGCCAGCAGCCGGGCGAGCAGATGCGTGGTAGTGACGCCGTGGCCGCTATCGCCATGCGAGAAGTAAACATTCGGTGCCAACCGGCCGATTTGCGGGAAGCGGGTGAGGGTGAGGGCGAAGGTGCCGCTCCAGGCGAAATCCACCCGCGCATCCTTCAAGCTGGGGAAGGTTTTGTGCAGCAGCGGCAGAATTTTGGCCCGCACGCTTTCTGGGTCTTGCCCGCCATAAACCGTGCCGCCGCCATAGAGGATTCGGTTGTCAGCGGTACGGCGGAAATAATCGAGGAAATAATTGCAATCTTCCACGCACATATCGCTGGGTAGAAGTGCTTCTGCATCCTCGCCCAACGGCTCCGTGGCGAGCACCTGGGTGGAGACGGGCATGATCCGGCCTTCAAGCTCCGGCAGCACGCCATGCAGATAAGCATTGCCGCAAACCAGTACCGTTTTGGCGTTAACCTCGCCCCCGGCGGTGATAACCCGTACGGTATCGCCCATGTGCAGCGCCGTCACGGGGGAATTTTCATAGATCACCCCGCCTAGGGATTCGAAGGCGGTGGCCTCACCCTGCACGAGGTTGAGTGGGTGAACATGCCCGCCAAAATGGTCGATCAACCCGCCGACATAGCGTTCGGTTTTTACGTGGCGCTGCAAGGCTGACTTATCGAGCAGCTCAAAACCCTCTGTGAAGCCAAAATCACCCCAGGTTTTTACGTGGCGGGCGAGGCCGCGCATCTGGG
>JAGWIL010000389.1 GCA_028866335.1 Rhodospirillales bacterium | reverse complement strand
AACAGCCAGTGGAGGAACCATGCTGATGCCACGCTCCTGGGCGCTGACGGATGTTGGTGCCGTGCGCAAACATAACGAGGATAATATGCTTGCCCGGCCGGATATTGGCTTATGGGCGGTGGCGGATGGCGCGGGTGGCCATGCCTCGGGCGAGGTTGCCTCCAGCATGATCGTGGAGGCGCTTTCCCGCCTGCCCACGCATCTTGGCGCGGGGGAGCTGCTTTCCGGCATCCGCCTTGCCATAACCGAGGTTCATGCGGCTTTGCGCGAGGAAGCCGCACGGCGCGGCGGCAATGTGATGATCGCCTCCACCTTTGTGGGGCTGATGATCCGGGACAGGCATTTCGCCTGCCTCTGGGCGGGGGATTCCCGGGCTTATTTGCTGCGCCAGGGGCAGTTGCAACAGATCACCCGGGACCATTCCCTGGTGCAGGAGCTGGTGGATGCTGGCACTCTGCGGCCAGAGGAGGCGGAAACCCATCCGCACGCCAACATTATCACCCGCGCCGTGGGGGCGGATGACGATACGTTGGAGCTGGACAAGGTGATTGGCCAGATTCAACCCGGCGACCGTTTTCTGTTATGCAGCGATGGCCTTAGCAAAACCCTGAGCGAGCAGGAAATTCACGGGCTGCTGGGCGCACCCGATGGCGTGCCGCCAACAGAACTATTGATCGCCGCGGCATTGGCCCACCGCGTGAACGACAACGTAACGGCGGTGGTGGTGGAGGTTTAGAGCGCCATTCAGACCTACCAGGTTCGCTTATAAACGAACCTGGTGCCACCACGATCTAGCCGTGATTTAGCGCGCGACGATGCTGCGGCAGGCGCACCAATGGATGACAGCACCATCGCAGATATTCCAGTTCGCGGCCAGCAGCGCAATGATCGGTACGCCGCGATCCTTAATATCGCCGGAGAGCGGCGGCATAACCACATAGCGTTTGTCTCCGGGGATGCCGCGTGGCGTCTGGGCAGGTGATGAGGGTGTGATCGGGCGGTTATACACCGATGACGGAATATTCGCGGGCGTGTTGCCAAGCTTGAGGCCCGAAGGATAGGTTAGGCGGTAGTTCCAGATCTCAGAGCCGCCGCGAACAATTTCGGGAACGTTTTTTGAGTATCCGGCTTTCGCTGCTGCCTCGCTCAGATAATCAGGCAAGCCGTTCACGTCCTCTCGGGATTCGACGAAACTGCCGATTGCATCGAGAAGTTCCTCGCCATGAAGGCACCAGAATACCATGGTGATGCTGGGTGGCAGACGAACTTTTGGAAAGTTTTTATCGGTTATGGTGTTGAAGGAGCCGTGGCCGGCGAAGACCACACGCTTGGTGGTTCCGGCAAGCCTGTCGCTGCCGATGGGCCCAGAGATTGTTAATGGTTTTGCTTTTGGTTTGGATTTCCAGAACGGCATTGGCGGCTCCTTTGCGTTTAACTGGTACGTTTACTTGGTGCGTTTAATTGGCGCGATGTTTGCGCCAATTGCTTTGTTCAGTGGCTTGTTTAATTCGGCGCTCATTCCATTTCCAATTCAAAGCCACGGATGTTGTTGTTCCGGCCTGATAGCTGTTTGCACGCCGCCGCGGTGGCTTTGCGCATCAGACACGAAACGGATAGCCAGCCAACGTTAGCGATTACGTAGCGCCTTTTGCGGGCCATGATGCTTCAGGCGGGCCAGTATACCCTGAGCTAAGGAGCTTGCAATTCGATTGTTTGTAAAGGATGGAGGCCGGTTGTGCCGGCCTCCATCCTGGTGAGGGTCAGGACAGCTTCTGCAGGCCCAGATCGTAGGTGACCGGGAACGGCGAGCCCTTCGTGCCATCCGCTTTCTGCGGGGTGAACTTCACTTCGATCTTGGTGAAGTTGAACGAGATGCTCTCGCTCGGCCGGTCGCCGCCGCTGGACATGCTG
>JAGWIL010000388.1 GCA_028866335.1 Rhodospirillales bacterium | reverse complement strand
TCCGTTATCGCGTGTAAATCCCCCTCGGCAGCCCGCATTGCTACGTGAGCTTGGCGCTACAATGCAGCATGCCTACAGCGCCACCATTACGCCAGAAACCAAAAAGACCGCACAATGGCGGCCTTCGTGGTGCCCGGGAGAGGACGCTACGCCAATTTCCGGCAGGCCATGATTCGCAACGCACGACCGCGTAGAACCATGCATGCCAAGGGCTGCGCGCGAGCCGCCATCCTCGCAATCCCATGAAATAAACTTCTCCTCCACGCACCCATTACGCCAGATTTACGCCTACCATGCCGGCATGGCGAGCTATCGAAAACGGGGATCAGTCTGGCGGGCGGAACTCTACCGCGACGGCAAGCGCGAGTCTGGCAGCTTCCTGACGAAGGCGGAAGCGGTCGCCTGGTCCACCCAGCGCGAGGCGGAACTGGTCGGCGCACAGCTGCCGAACAAGACCCTGCGCGACGCCCTGAGACGCTATGGGCGCGAAGTCTGCCCGCTGCACAAGGGCGAGCGGTGGGAGTTGCTGCGTCTGGGAACGCTGGAACGCGATCCTATGGCCTCAGTGCTCCTCGCGCGGCTCAAGCCTGCCGACATAGCGGCTTGGCGTGATCGCAGCCTAGAGCGCGTTTCCGGGGCTTCCGTGGCCCGTGAGATGAACCTGCTAAAATCGGTATTAGAACAGGCGCGCAAAGAGTGGGGATGGATTCGCGTCAATCCGATGGCCGATGTGAAGCGACCACGATCGCCGCCGAGCCGGAAGCGGCGCATCGACAGCGAGGAAATCAAGCGCCTGGTGCTGGCCTGCGGCCTTGGCGACGGCGACGCATCAGAGACAGCCACCCAGCGCACAGGGCTGGCGTTCCTGTTCGCCCTTGAGACAGCTATGCGGTCAGGTGAGATCGTCGGCCTGCAATGGGCGGACGTGGGTGACAAGTCCGTGCGGCTGCCGCGCACGAAGAACGGGGACGTACGCCATGTGCCGCTATCGTCTCGCGCGCGTCAAATCCTTTCCGTACTACCGCGAACCGATGGCCCGGTGTTCGGACTGTCTGACCAGCTGCGCGATGCCCTGTTCCGCAAGGCGCGGGACAGGTGCGAGCTGGAAAACCTTCACTTCCACGACGCGCGCGCGGAAGCCATTTGGCGCCTTTCGAAAAAGCTCGACGTGATGGAGCTTGCTAGGGTTATCGGGCACCGCGACCTGAAGAGCTTGCTGCTGTACTACGACGCGAGCGCGGACGAGCTTGCCGCGAAGCTTGGTTAGCAGCGCGCCATTCCAGCAGCTCGCCAGCGATCCAGCGGGGATGACCGTCATTGTCGGCTCGCTTCGGGAATCCAGGGCGGCACGAAAGCTGATCGCGCACGTAGGTTGCGGCATAGCCCAGCAACTCGCCAGCCTCGGCGGCTGACAGCGAGCGATGCTCGAAAGGTATCGACTGGGGCTTGCTCACTCTGCCTTCTCCGGTGTTCCCTCGTGCATGATTTCGTCGGCTCGCTGCCTGATCCAGATGATTGCTGGGCCGCTGTATTTCGGGAATCCATCCTCGGTTACCTCCTTCATCGCCTGCTCTAACGCCTTAATCCTGCGCGCGTTATGGGCAATTTCGGCGTGGTGGGTGGCGAATAGGTAAATCAGTTCACGTATGTACTCGACCGATTCCTCACTTCCCTCGATGGAATACTTGTCGCTCGGATTAGCGCGCGCAGCATTACGAAGACGCACAACCTCCGCCAAGTCTTTCTCTAGGTTGCTCATGGCTTCACCTTCGGCGGCTGTGGGGCGGAGGCGTCTTTGTCTGAACTCGGCTGGCAGTAATCGCACACCTGATTTTCAGGGCATCCACCATCACACATGGCCGGCCTGCCGTTATGCTTGGCAATTAGGGTGGATATTTCTTCGCTGGCCGGGG
>JAGWIL010000047.1 GCA_028866335.1 Rhodospirillales bacterium | reverse complement strand
CTACAAACGTTTCACCTCGTTCAACCTGGACAATGGCAGCACGCTGGTGCTTCTGCAGTTCAATTTCAAAACCCTCGGAACCGTTGGATTTAACGCCCTATGAAATTCCTGCTCCGCGCCGCCCTTCTTGCCACGGTTTGCGCCGCCCCCGCCCTGGCGCAAAGCGCCGCGCCCACGCCCGCACCCATGCAGGCGCCAGATTCCGCCGGGATGACAGCGGTGGTCAACGGCCAGGTTATCACCACCCAGGATGTTTCGGCACGGGCGCGGCTGCTGGCCCTCTCCCTTGGTATGCAGCCCACGCCGGATGTGATTCATCGACTTTTTCCGCAGGTAAGCAAGCAGCTTATCGACGAAACCTTGCAGCAGCAGGAGATCGACAAGCTTGGCATCAATGTCTCCTCGCAAGACCTGGCGGATGCGATTTCGCATATCGAACAGGGCAACGGCCTGCCCGCTGGCGGCCTGCAAGCCAAGCTGGAAGCCGCGGGCGTGCCTTATGCCACCTTGCTCTCGCAGTTGCGCACCAGCATCGGCTGGCAGCAGGTGCTGCATAAGGTGCTGGGGCCGGGGCTAACGCCCACGCCGGGTGACCTCACGGCGCAGAAAGCCGCCTTGCAGGCGAGCCTTGGCGCCACCCGCTACCATCTGGCCGAAATCTTCATCCCCGTAACAGACCCGAGCGACGAAACCCCGGCACAGAATTTCGCCAACACGGTCATCGCTCAGCTTCGCCAGGGCGCGCCCTTCCCCGTCGTCGCGGCGCAATTCTCGCAAGCGCAGACAGCACTTTCCGGCGGCGACCTCGGCTTTGTGCAGCTTAACCAGCTAGACCCGGCAGTAGCCGCAACGGTGAAGCAGATGCCCGTGGGGGCGATTTCCAACCCCATCCGGGTGCCGGGCGGGTATGATGTCGTGCAGCTTCTGGAGACGCATGATATCGGCAACCAGATGCAAACCATCCTGGATATCCGCCAGGCCTATGGCCAATACCCGCAGCCGGTTACGGGCGGGCAGCTTGGCCAGGTGCAGATCAATTTCATCACCCAGTTCATGGCTAAAGCCCAAAAAGCCAATAGCTGCAACGCCGTGCAGGCGCTGAATGCCAGCTATGGCAACATCCAGCCCGCCAACCCTGGGCCGGTGAACCTTGCCACCGTTACTCCGCCCGCCTTCCAGCAGGTGCTGGCACAATTGCCGCTCAACACGCTCAGCCGCCCGCTGGTGCAGGCAACAGGCGTTTCGGTGGTGATGATCTGCTCACGCAGCCAGGAAAAGGCGCAGCTGCCGCCGGATAACCAGATCGCCAACATGATCGTCGACCGGCGTGTGGAGCTGGAATCCGAGCAGATGATGGACCAGCTCCGCCACCGCTCCGTGATTCTGCAGGACTAATCGGGTGCTGAGGGGCCTTTACGACCGCCTGCTGGCTTTAAGCGCCAAGCCCACCGCGCCGATCTGGCTGTTTTTCGTGGCAATGGCGGAAGCCAGCGTGTTCCCGCTGCCACCGGATGCGCTGCTTATTCCCATGGCACTGGCAAAGCCGTGCCGCGCTCTGGTTTACGCGCTCATCGCCACGGCAGGCAGCGTGCTGGGCGGGGCTATCGGCTATGGCATCGGCTATGCCCTGCTCGCAAAGCTTGCGCAGCCGATCATCAATTTTTACCATTACGAAGCCGCTTTTACGGCGTTTCAGCATAAATTCGCCGAATACGGTGCCGCCATCATCCTCATCAAAGGGCTGACGCCGATTCCGTATAAAATCGTCACCATCGCGGCTGGCGCGGCAAAATTTAATTTCTGGGCTTTCATGGGGCTCAGCTTCATCACCCGCGGCACCCGGTTTTTGCTGGAGGCCGTGTTGCTGCGCTTTTTTGGCGAACCGGCACGGGTTTTTATCGAGAAGCGGCTGGGGTTGGTCACCGGGCTGTTCGCCCTGTTACTGGTGGGCGGATTTTTAATTCTTAAATTTGCCTAACCACGCAGGCGTTAACCAGCGGCGTCTCGTTTTGTTACACGCTAGCGCCACTTGAACCAAAAATGTGGAAATTCCAACAATTGCATAATTCCGCACTGGCAATCATACTCGCCCTCAATCTAGGCGGGTGGGCGAATGAAGCAGGAGAAACGGGAACGGCACGCGAAAATCCTCGCTACGCTCAGCGATACTTCGAGCGTAAGAGTTGCCGGACTCGCCCATCAGCTCGGGGTTTCCACGGAGACAATTCGCCGGGACTTTGAAGAGCTTACCCGTGCCGGGCTGCTAAGCCGGACTTACGGCGGCGCGGTACAGAAACTGGGTGCCGCCCCCCACAGCACGGCAGAACGCAAAGAGCTGCTGTTGGCCGAACGCCAACGTATCGCCAAAGCCACCGTGGATGAGGTGGCAGATGCGCGCATTCTGCTTATTGGTAGCGGGGCAACCGCTGTGCATGTGGCGCGGCAGATCGCGGCGCGGCTTAAGAATATAACCGTTGTTACTCATTCCTTCGCGGTGGCGGCGGCGGTGGGGGTGAACCATCTGGTTGAGGTGATGATGATCCCCGGCCTGTACCATTCCGCGAAAGCCAGCACGACAGGCGGCCACGCCATCGTGTTTCTGCAAAGCCTCTACGCGGATTGCGTGATTCTGGGCGCCAGCGGCCTAACCGGCGACGGACCCAGCCACGCTTTGCCCGAGATAGCTGCCGTGAACACGGCGATGCTGAGCCGCGCAGCAAAATGCATCGTCGCCGCGGACCAAAGCAAATTCAACCAGCCTTTCTCCACCCGCTTTGCGGATTGGCCGCAGGTTAATACCCTGGTCACGGATGCAGCGCCCCCTGCCGGGCTGCGCAGAACGCTGGAAAGCAACCGGGTGAAGCTGCTGGTGGCTTAGCTAACCACCTCTAAATTAATAAAGTAGAGGGCAATTCAGACATGAGGTTGATCCGCTTTGCGGGGTCATCTCATGTCATCGCACTCTAACGCCTCGGCGGCTTCCAGCCAGGCACCCTCGGCGGTTTCAATCTCGTTTTTCAACGCGCCTAAGCGCAACGTGACCTTGTTTAGCTCCGCTGCTTTGGCCGCCGCGTACATCCCCGCATCCGCCAGTTTTGCTTCCAGCGTTTGCTTTTCCGCTGTCAGCTTGTTGAGCACGGCTTCCGCCGCCTTGGCCGCCTTTTGCAACGGTGCCAGCCGGGCGCGCGCCTCGGCCCTTGCAGTCTTGTCGTTTTTCTTGTCCTGGGGCTTGGCCCCTGCGGCCGGGGCGGCACGCTCGCTCATGCTGGCGGCATAGGCGGCCAAATCGCCCTCAAACGGCGTGGCCTTGCCGTTTGCCACCAGCACCAGCCGGTCCGCGGCCAGCTCCACCAGATACGGGTCGTGGCTGATCAGCACCACCGCGCCCTCGAAATCCGTCAGCGCTTTGATCAGCGCATCGCGCGCGTCGATATCCAGATGGTTGGTCGGCTCATCGAGAATCAACAAATGCGGCGCATCGCGCGTGGCCAAAGCCAGCAACAGCCGGGCCTTTTCCCCGCCGGACATCTGGCCAACCGGCGTGTTCACCCTGTCCGCATCCAGCCCGAACCGCGCCGCCTGCGCGCGCACCTGGGCGGGAAGCGCCTGCGGCAAAGCCCGCGCCAGATGCTCATAAGGTGTATCGGTCAGCACCAGGTCATCCTCCTGATGCTGGGCGAAATACCCCACGCGCAGGCCCTTCACCCGGAATTCCCGCCCGCGCATGGCGGAAAGCCTGCCCGCCAGCAGTTTCGCCAAAGTGGATTTACCGTTGCCGTTCTGGCCGAGCAGCGCAATGCGGTCTTCCATGTCGATCCGCAAAGATACACCGCCAAGCACCGGCTTGCCGTCATAGCCGATCTCCACGCCCTCAAGCTGGAGCATTGGCGGCGGCAATTCCGAAGGGCTGGGGAAGGAGAAATGCGTGGCGTGTGCTTCCACCACCGCCTCAATCTGCGGCAGTTTCTCCAGTGCCTTCAGCCGGCTTTGCGCCTGGCGGGCCTTGGTGGCCTTGGCGCGAAACCGGTCCACGAAGCTTTGCATATGCGCCCGCTGGGCGGCGATTTTTTCCGCCGCGCGGGCCTGCTGCAAGGCACGCTCGGTTTTAATCCGTACGAATTCCGCGAAGCCGCCGGGCGTCATGGTCAGCTTGCCGCCATCCAGATGCACAATCGCCTCCACGGCCTTGTCCAGCAATTGCCGGTCATGACTGACAAGTAGGATGGCACCTGGGAATTTCTGCAAATAGGTTTCCAGCCACAGCGTGGCTTCCAAATCCAGATGGTTGGTTGGCTCGTCCAGCAGCAGCAAATCAGGTTCGGAGAACAGCACCGCCGCCAGGGCCACGCGCATCCGCCAGCCACCGGAATAGCTGCTCATGGGCCTTGCCTGCCATTCCTCGTTAAAGCCGAGACCAGCCAGAATGGCCGCCGCGCGGGAGGGGGCAGACTCCGCACTGATGGCCAGCAGGCGGTCATGAATTTCCGCCAGCTTTTCAGCGGGCGTCTCGGCGTGTTCGGCGGCTTCCAGCAGCTCGGCACGCTCAACATCTGCCGCCAGCACCACATCCAGCGGGGTGAGGCTGCCGCCTGGCGCTTCCTGCGCCACATAGCCCAGCCGCACCCGGTTGCCGAGCATGATCCGACCGCCATCAGGCTTGATCGCCCCTGCTATAAGTTTCAGCAGCGTGGATTTGCCCGCCCCGTTGCGGCCGATGAGCCCCACGCGGCGGCCTTCATCCAGCAGCAGCGCCGCATGGTCCAGCAGCGGGCGGCCCGCAATGGAATAGGAAAGATCTTCAAGGCGCAGAACACTCATGCGCCATCTATATGAAGCCCGGGGGTTGATGCAAAAGGGCGGCCCGGCTATTGCGCGGCCAACTTTCATTGGGAATTGACATCATGGCCACCGAACGCACGCTTTCCATCATCAAGCCGGACGCCACCCGCCGCAACCTCACCGGCAAAATCAACGCCAAGTTCGAGGAAAAGGGCCTCACCGTAGCGGCTGCCAAGCGCCTGCACCTCACCCAAGCCCAGGCTGAGGCGTTTTATGCCGTACATTCCGCCCGCCCGTTCTTTAAAGACCTCGTCTCCTTCATGATCTCCGGCCCGGTGGTGGCGCAGGTTCTGGTGGGCGAAAACGCCATCGCCAAGAACCGCGAGATTATGGGTGCGACCAACCCCGCCAATGCCGAGCCCGGCACCATCCGCAAGGAATTCGCGGAATCCATCGAAGCCAATTCCGTGCATGGCTCCGACAGCCCGGAAGCCGCCGCGCAGGAAATCTCCTTCTTCTTCGCGGAAATCGAAATCGTCGCCTGATCTGATTTTACCCAAAAAAACCCCGCCAGCCACCGGCCCGGCGGGGTTTTTTACGCCACGATCTCAACGATCAATTGCGCATCATCCGGCGGGGTTTTCATCCCATCCAGGTTGATGACGATGTGCCGACCCGGTTGCACCGCCACCCGGCGGCGGTAGAGCACCGCCTCCCCCGCGCGCACACGCAATTGGCCTTGTCTGGCTTCAGCCGCGCCAACGTCCAGCCGCCCGCGCAGCGGCGCCACATGCGCCAGAACTTGCGGCACCACATAACGAACACCCGGCCCGGCCAGCACCACCAGCCTGCCCTCCAGGCTTGGCAGCCCGCCTGAAAGATCGTCAGCGATATAATCGCCAGCGATTGTTCCGCTGCGAAACGCTGGCGCTTCCATGCCCGCCAGCCTCGCGGTGGCGAAATACGACACATCTGCGCAACGGCCATATTGGTCCACCGCCGGGCCGCCCAATGCCGGGTCCAGGTGCAAATGGCTTACCGCCACAGGCGCGGTGAGCAACACCCGCCGCGCCATGACGCGGGTGCTATCCGGGGCCGAAACCGCCATCACGCCGTTGGGGCGCAGCGCCGTTACGTCATGGTTGAGCAGTATCTCCACCCCCGCCGCCGCTGCCGCCTGCGCCAGGCGCGCGGCATAGGCTGGCCCGGTGAGCAAACGCCCGAATTGCCAAAACCCATAAACCCGGCGCGGGCTTCGCAGCAGCGCCCCGCCCAGCACGGCCTCGCGTTCCAGAATGGCGACATGTTTTACCCCGCGCGCCTTTAACCGCAGCGCCGCCGCGATACCCGCATGGCCGCCACCAATCACCACGACATCAAATGACATGGCGCAATGAGGCTCATTCCTGCGCCCGCGCGTCAACCATCTTCAGCGCAAACGGTGAATCCACAATTTCGCCATAGCCAAACGCGCTGGCGCAATTATATTGCGTGAAATGGATTCCGGGAATTTCATGCAAACCGAAGCCGAACCGCTGATGCTGGACGAGATTGACCGCAAGATACTCTCGGAGTTGCAGGTGGATGGGCGCATGACCAATGTGGAGCTGGCGCGGCGCGCTGGCATTTCCCCCCCGCCTTGCCTGCGCCGGGTGCGCCGGTTGGAGGAAGCCGGATACATTAAGGGCTACCATGCCGAGACGGATGGCCAAAAGCTGGGCTGGCAGATCGCGTTTTTCGTGATTGTGGGGCTGGAGAGCCAGAAGCTTTCAGTGCTGGAAGCGTTCGAGGCACTGGCGGCAAGCTGGCCGGAATTGCGGGAATGCCACATGATCCGCGGTGGCGGCGATTTTCTGCTGAAACTGGTGGCGCGCGACGCCGCGCATGAAAACCAGCTTACCCAGCGGCTGACCAACGCGCCGAGTGTGGCGCGGGTGCAAACGCTGCAAACCATCCGTACCAGCCGCGCGCTTTCTGGCGTGCCGATGGACAAGCTGAATGGCTGAACTCTGGCTGCTGCTTCTCACCGCGCTGGTGGGCGGGCTGTGTTATTTCGTGCCCGCAAAGCTGCCATTTCCGCTGCCTTTCGTGTTCAACCCGCTTATGTTCGCTGGCTACCTGCTGCTGGCCCTGTGGTATTGGCGCGGCGTGAAGCGCCTGGCCGAAAAACCAGGGCCGGTGCGCCGAAGCTTTTTCTATGCGGGCGTGGTTGGCGTCTGGTTCGTGCTGCAAACGCATTTTGAATACATCGCCCAGCACATGTTTTTTCTCAACCGCACCCAGGCGGTGATGCTGAGCATGGTGGCACCCTTTTGCGCGGGCATTTCCTGGCCGGGGGCGGCGCTGGCGGCGGGGGCACCCGGTTGGGTGAGCCGCGCGGCAATTTCGGCCTGGCGGCCAGTGCGGTTTCTGAGCCATCCGCTGGCGGCGATGGCGGTGTTTATTCTCACCAGCGATATCTGGCTGATCCCTTCCGTGCATTTCGATGCGATGATCGACCCCGCACTTTACGCGGTGATGAATTTTTCCTGCCTCGCGGGCGGTGTGCTGTTCTGGATGGTCGCCCTCGACCCGCGCCCGAAACCGCCCTGCAAGTATTCCTACCTCGCCCGGGCGGGCACCGGGTTTTTCGTGATGTTTCCGCAGATCGCCATCGGCGCTTACATTGCGCTTACCACCAAGGATTTGTTTTCGTTCTATGAGCTCTGCGGGCGGCTGTTTCCGACCATCTCAGCACAGCAGGACCAGCTTCTGGGCGGGCTGATTATGTGGATACCGCCGGGCATGATGAATGTGGCCGCCCTTATCATCACGCTGAACGCGCTGCGCCTGGCGGAGATGAAAGCCGAGGTAGACTTCGTGCCGCCAAAAGGTGCCAAAATTTACGAAGCGAAATGGACCGGGCGCTAAACCCTATCCGCCGACCAGAACAGTGAAGCAGCCCAGCACGATCATCCCGCCATGGGCGCAATTATCGAGCATTCGGGCGGCGGGCTTGCCGCCGATCATCACCGTGGCGGAACCTTTGATAATGGTATCCGGCGGGCCGACGCATGTGGCCATATCCCCCACGCAGGCGGCGGGCAGCCCGCCAATCAACACAGTGGGTGCGCCAGGGCCGGTTATGGGGCCGCCGACATGCGGCACCAGCACCGTCACCATCGGGCAGACATGCATGTCGGTCAGGCGGGCGGCGGGCATCGGCATACTTCAAACCTAAACCTGAATAAGCAAAAGATACAATAACAACGCCTCAAACCCGAATTGTCATGTAATTTTATGGTCGCAACGTCTAAATTTATGAAGATGAGGTTAACCTAGAACAAGTTTTAGGTTTATAACGATCCGGAAGAAGAATTGGCAGGGAATAATGCGCAGCGGGTTGTTCAGGGTCAGGCATGGAGCCGTTACCGCGGTTGCGGGTTGCGCCCTGGCGGCGGCCACCGCGAACGTGGCGTTTGCGCAAGTTGCCGCGCCAAGCCTCGCGACATCGCCGTTGCCGCATATCATGCCCGCCCCCACCCCAAATCTTGGCCAGGGGCTACCCGCCATTCCACAAGGTGGCCCCACTTCGCCGCTGCCGCCGGTTGCCATTCCGGTGCGCTCGGCGAGCATTATCGGTGCCACGGCTTTTGCGCCCGCGAGGCTGAACAAGATCATCGCCGGGCTGGCGGGGCAAAGCGTGCCGCTTTCCAAACTGGCGGCGGACCGCGCGGCGCTGGTGGCACTCTACCGCAACCACGGTTATATTCTCTCCACCGTTACGCTGGACGTGGATGCGGCGGGGAATGTCCGTTTTGTGGTGACGGAAGGTTATATCACTAACGTCAAACTCTCGAAGGATATCGGCCCGGCGGGCAGCATGGTGCTGGGCTTTCTTCAGCACCTCACCAACCAGCGCCCGCTGAGTGAGGCAACGCTTGAACGCTGGCTGCTGCTGGCCCAGCAAGTGCCAGGCGTTGCGGTTCATGCCGTTTTGCAATCGGATAACGGCGACCCCGGGGCGCTGACATTGGTGGCGGAGGTTTCCAAACAAACCGTCTCCGGGCTGGTAACGGCGGATAACCGCAGCTTCAACGAAACCGGCCCCGCCGAAGGGCTGCTGGTGCTGGATGTGAACAGCCTGACCTCGCTTGGCGACCAGACCGAATTCTCGTTCTACCACACCAGCGGCAACACCGATAATTTCGGCCAGGTATCGGAAAGCTTCTTCATCGGCACCTCTGGCTTGCGGGCCAGGTTTTACGGCGGCTCCGGGCGGGCGCATCCCGGCGGGGTGCTGGGCTCGGTGGGCTATCAGAGCCAGGTGAGCGTATTCGGCGGCGAGCTGAGCTACCCTGTTATTCTGCGCCGCAACCAGAACCTCAGCGTGCATTTGCGGCTGGATGCGGAACAGAACACCATCTCCACCGCCGGCACGGTAACCAGCACGGATAGTTTGCGCGCCGCCCGGCTGAACACCCAATATGCCTGGCAGGATCTGCTGGCGGGCAATACCCGCAACGCGCTCAACGTGTTCGATATTCAGGCATCCCAAGGGCTGCCCTTTTTTGGCAGCTCAGCCGATGGGCGCACCACCCCGCCAGGCGGGCGGGCCAGTGCCAAATTCGATTTCTGGAAGATCAACGGCTCCATCAGCCGGGTGCAGACATTGTTCTCCCCCTGGCAAACGGCGGATGTGGCGCTGCGCACCGAGGTGGGCGGGCAATACACGCCAGATGTGCTGCCCTCGGTTGAGGAATTCTACCTCGGCGGCACGCGCTTCACCCGCGGCTATTATTCCGGCGAGGTGGTGGGCGACAAAGCCGCCTATGCCACGGCGGAGCTGCAATTGAACACAGGAACGGATTTCACTCTGTTCCATTACGATTTTGATCTGGGTGCACAGTTTTACGGCTTTTATGACTGGGGCGAAACCTGGTCCAACCTGCCGACGGATTTGAACCACAAAATTGCCTCCACCGGCGGTGGCGTGCGGTTGGGGCTGACAAATAATATGGAACTTGATGGCGAAGTGACGCACCGGCTGGTGACCCGGCTGACGCCGGCCGCCACCAATGTCGCACCGTTATCTGATACAACGATTTACTGGGGTGTTACGGCGCGGTT
>JAGWIL010000387.1 GCA_028866335.1 Rhodospirillales bacterium | reverse complement strand
GCCTCCGTCGCCAATTGCCTCTGCGCCAGCCTCACATTCGCCTGCCGGAAATACCATGAGGACCCCGGCGAGTTCTCCGCCACCGTCACCTGCGAAATCGGCCGCAATGAGAAGAAGCGGTTGCGGGTGACCCTGCTCGATGTCCGCATTACCCTCAACGGCTCACCAGAAGCGGTGCCGCATCTGGCCCGCGCGCTGGAGAGTTTCGAAGATTTCTGCACCGTGACCGAAAGCGTGCGCCAAGGCATTCAGGTGAATGTGAGCGTGTTCGGGCCGGATGGCGCGAAACTGCACTAACCTAAAGTCATCGCGCTCACCGGCTTTGAATTCCCCGGCGGGCAGGCTAAACACCCGCTAGCATGTCTCCGTAGCTCAGCAGGATAGAGCACCAGATTCCTAATCTGGGGGCCGTGGGTTCGAATCCCGCCGGGGACATACCCCTTTTCCCGGACATCATTTTATCATGCGGATTTTCGCCCAGCGCCTGTTCGATGGTGAAAATTTCACCGGCCCCGCCACAATAGAGATAGCAGGCGGGCGGATCGTTTCCGTTCAGCCCGGCGAGGTTGCGGCGGATATACGCCTTGCCCATGGCGTGCTTGGGCCGGGGCTGATCGATCTGCATAATAACGGCGCCTTTGGGGTGGATTGCGCCATCGCCTCGCCTGAAGGCTGGGATTGTTTCATGACGGGGCTTGCCGCGCGTGGCGTAACCGCCGTGCTGCCCACCATCATCACCGCACCTTTGGCTGAAATCGCCACCGCCGCCGCGCGGTTGCGCGCCGCCATGGCCCGCCATCCGGGCTTGTTGGGGCTGCATCTGGAAGGGCCTTTCCTAGCTCCCCCTAAGCGCGGCGCGCACCGGGCGGATTGGCTGCGCCTGCCGGATGATGCCGCGCTGGATGAGCTGCTGGGCGGCCCGGTTGCAGAGGTGCTGCGCCTTATCACCCTGGCCCCGGAGCTGCCGCACGCTTTGGCGGCCATTACGCGGTTTACCCAAGCGGGCATTGCCGTTTCACTCGGCCATACAGCGGCGGATGCGGCGCAGATGCGGGCCGGGGCCGATGCCGGAGCGCGGTTGGTCACGCACCTCTTCAACGCGCAATCCCCGCTTGGGCACCGCGCCCCCGGCGCGCCGGGGGTGGCAATGACAGACCCTCGCCTCTCGCCTTGCGTCATCGTGGATGGGGTGCATGTGGACCCGGTGGTGGTTCAGATGGCTTTTGCCGCCTGCCCTCGCGCCATCGCGGTAACGGATTCCATCGCCCTGGCCGGGTTGGAGGCAGGGGCCACGCTGGAATTTGGCGGTGCCACCGCCATTCTGGGGCCGGATGGCGTGGGGCACAGGGCGGATGGCACCATCGCCGGGGCCGCCATCACGCTGGATGAAGGGCTGCGGCGGATGGTCGCTTTCGGCATTCCGCCGCAAATTGCCCTGGCGGCTGCCACCTCCCGCCCCGCTGCCGCGATGGGGCTGGATGCCGGGCGCATTGCCCCCGGTGCTTTGGCGGATCTGGTCTGGTGGTCTGATGATTTCCACGCCTTGCAGGTGTGGCGGGCGGGCATTGCTTCCCCTGCGGCCAAACCGCGCGGCACCGAGGCACCGCGTTTGGAACTTATGGATTTGGAGGAGCGCGGCACGGAAGACATTGTGCGGCTGTTCATGGGCCAGGAGACATCCGCCTTGCGCGCGCTGAATGCCGCCTCCCCCGCCCTTGCCCGGCTGGTTGATGCCGTGGCGTCGCGCCTGCAAGCAGGCGGACGGTTGTTTTATGCCGGGGCCGGCACATCCGGGCGGCTGGGGTTTCTGGATGCGGTGGAATGCCGCCCCACTTTCGGCGTGGAGCCTGGATTGATCATTCCGCTGCTGGCAGGCGGGCCAGAAGCATTCATTAAAGCTGCGGAAGGTGCCGAGGATGACGAGGAA
>JAGWIL010000046.1 GCA_028866335.1 Rhodospirillales bacterium | reverse complement strand
TTATGCAGTGTGGCATACGTTACCAGCACACCGCCGACATTCACCGGCTTCAACCGTGCGCGCGGCGTAAGCGCGCCGGTGCGGCCCACTTGAATTTCGATATCCTCCAGAATGGTGCTGGCTTTTTCAGCGGGGAATTTCCATGCCACCGCCCAGCGTGGTGCGCGCCCCACAAAGCCAAGCCGGTTCTGCAAGGCGAGGTCGTTAACTTTGTAAACCACGCCGTCGATATCATACGGCAGTTCTGCACGCTGCGCCCCCATCCCGGTCTGGAAGTCTTCCGCGCCATCTTCGTTCACGAGGCGGGAGAGCGGATTCACCGCAAACCCCCAGCGTCGCAAAGCATCCAGGTAATCCCAATGGGTTTGCGCCACGCTCACGGAGGTCTCGCCCTGCGCGTAGGCAAATAGCGAGAGCTTGCGCTGGGCGGTGATGGAGGGGTCAAGCTGACGCAAGCTGCCCGCCGCCGCATTGCGCGGATTGGCGAATTGGCGCTCCTGCGCGGCATTCAGACCCAGAAAATCCGCCTTGGTCATATAAACCTCGCCGCGGATTTCGATGAAATCAGGCGCGTCTTTTGGCAATTCCCGCGGCAGGCTTTCAAGTGTGAGAATATTGGCGGTCACGTCCTCGCCCACCAGCCCATCGCCACGCGTGGCCGCCCGGGCGAATTTGCGCTGCTCGTAAGTGAGGGAGATGGAAAGCCCATCCATCTTCGGTTCGGCCACAAATTCCAGGGCTTCGTCTTTCAACCCCAAAAACCGCCTGATCCGCGCTACAAAATCATCAAACTCTTCCGCATTGAACACATTATCCAGCGAGAGCATCGGCGTGCGGTGCGTAATCTTCTTGAAGCCCGCAGCCGGTTTGCCGCCCACCTGGGAAAATGCCTTCGCATCCTCCCGCCATTCCGGGTGTTCGGCCAGAATCGCCTCCGCCTCGCGGCGCAGGGCATCATAATCCGCGTCGGTTATCTCCGGCGCGTCTTGTTCGTGGTAAGCGGTGTTGGCGGCTTCAATTTTCGTCAACAGCGCGTTGAGTTTATCCCTATCGTTCATCTCGCCAGCAAGCTCTCAGCCGCCTGCCGCGCGGCCTCGGTCACGCTCTCGCCAGAGAGCATCCGGGCGATCTCCTCGCGGCGCTCGGCCTCGCTCAGTATTTTCACCTCGGTTACGGCGCGGCCATTTGCCTCGCGCTTCTGCACCCGCATCTGCGCCGCAGCACGTGCGGCCACTTGCGGGGAGTGCGTGACCACCAGCACCTGCACGCCTTCGGCCACCCGGGCCAGGCGCTCGCCCACCGCCGCCGCCGTGGCACCGCCAATGCCGGAATCAACCTCGTCGAAAATCAGCGTCTCGTTATCCGCACCTGCGGAGAGCACCACTTTCATCGCCAGCATCAGGCGGGAAAGCTCACCGCCAGAGGCGATTTTGTCCAACGCGCCGGGTTCCTCGCCGGGGTTAGTTGCGATGAGAAAGCGCACCCCGTCCGCCCCGCGCGGGCCCCATTGCGGTTCCGGCAGCATCGCGCGCTCCACCACAAAACGCGCGCGTTCCAGTTTCAGCGGCGGCAGCTCGGCGGCGATGACTTTTTCTAGCCTGGCCGCCGCGCGGGCCCGCTGCTCAGACAAGGCAGCGGCGGTCGTCACATAAACCCCGCGCAGCCGGGCGGTTTCGGTGGCCAGGGCGGCGATATCCGCCACCCCGCTTTCCAGCGCCGCCAGCCGCGCCCGCAACGCCATGAAAAAAGCAGGCAGTTCCACCACCGGCACGCCATGCTTGCGGGCGGCGGCGCGCAGAGCAAACAGCCGTTCCTCGGTAGCTTCCAGGGCGCGGGGGTCGTCTTCCTCCGCGGCGGCAAGCCGTTCCAGAAAATCCTCTGCTTCACCCAGGGCGATCTCGGCGCGTTCAATGGCTGCCATGGCAGGGCCGGCGGGGTTCACATGGCCGGCAGGCACGGTAATGCGCGCCATTGCCCGCGCCGCCGCCCGCAGAAAAGCCGCGGGGCCATCCTTGCGCCTATCCTTGGGCCGCAACTCGGCCATGGCGCTGGCAATCGCCTCGGCCCGGCGCTCCCCTGCCTGCAACCGCAGGCGTTCGGCAGCCAACGCCTCCTCCTCGCCTTCCACCGGTGCCAGCTTGTCGAGCTCAGACGCCGCGTGGCGGAGAAACTCCTCCTCCTTCGCGGCTTCCTCTATGCGCTTTTCGGCCGCCGCCAATTTCACGGCTGAATCCCGCCATGCTTTATGCGCAGCGGCCACCGCCGCGCGCATAGCCTCCGGCACGCCAAACGCATCCAGCAGCGCGATATGATGCGCCGGATCGGCCAGCCCCACCTGCTCGTGCTGGCCCTGCACTTCTATGAGCAACGCCGTAAGGGTTTTGAGGAATCCGGCGCTCACCGGCTGGTCGTTCACCAAAGCGCGAGAACGGCCATCACGCGTGACAACCCGGCGGACCAATATATCCCCGGCAGAATCGAGCCCCTGCTCCGCCAGCAGCCCATGCACCGGGTGCGTGGCCTCGGCCGAGAAGCTGGCCGCCACCACCGCCTGCGCCGCCCCGGCGCGAATCAGCCCGGAATCCGCCCGCGCGCCCAGGGCCAGGCCGAGGCTATCCAGCAGGATGGATTTGCCAGCCCCGGTTTCGCCGGTGAGTGCCGTCAGCCCGGCGGAGAAATGCAGATCGAGCCGTTCGATCAGCACCACATCGCGGATCGAGAGGCTGTTCAGCATGGCGCCTTCAGAATGGCCAGTACCAATGATGCTTCGGCGCTGGTGCGGGCGGCGTTACCGCATCGGAATTTGCCGAGCTTTCATTGCTGGCATTTACCAGCCCGTGGGATTTCAGCTTACCGTACGCCGCCTCATACCAATCACTGCCCGGATAATTATAGCCCAGCACCGAAGCTGTGCGGATGGCCGGGTCGGTCAGGCCAAGGTCCAGATACACCTCCACCATGCGCTCCAGCGCTTCCGGGGCGAAAGTGGTGGTCTGGTAGGTATTCGCCACATCCTGGTAGCGGCCGATGGCAGCGGCATAGAGATGCTGCTTTTCATAATACCGGCCAATCACCATCTCGTGCCCGGCAAGCCGGTTATAGGCAAGGCGCATTTTGATCGCGGCATCGCGGGCATAGGCGCTGTCCGGGAAACGGGTAATCACATCCTGCAGCGCCTGGATTGTCTCAAAAGTCGAGGTCTGGTCGCGCTGCACATCGTCGATCTGCTCGTAATAGCAGAGCGATTTCAGGTAATAGGCATAAGCTGCTTCGTCATTCTCCGGGTGCAATTGGATGAAGCGGTTCAGCGAACTGATCGCGTCGTCGTAATCCATCTGCTTATACTGCGAATAAGCCGCCAGAAGCTCCGCATGGGTAGACCAGGTTGAATACGGGTAGGTCTCCTGCAAGGCGTCGAAATCCTTCACCGCCGTCGCGTAATCCCCCTTCTGCATAGAGGCCACCGAAATGGCATAAGCCTGATCCGGCGGGGGTAAGGTCCCGCTGGAAAAATCGCCCAGCGACGCATCCCCCTTGTTGGGGCTTGAACAGGCCGCCAGGGCCAAACCGAGGGCGAGCAGGGAAAGGCGGGCAAGGCCGGTGCGGAGATATGTCATTGGGTCCGGCTTATAGCAGCTAATCCGTGAACATGAAGCCTGCGCGGGCACCTCAAGCCCCGCTGCCCCGGCAACCCGGCGTATTTCCTGGTTTTGCTTGACTTTGACGCCATCAGGTCTAAACAGCGCGGCATCTATCAACCCGGACCATCCCCGCTATATAGCTGGGGTGCTCTAGCCGCTGCCTGAAGCCCAGGCCGCGCACACCATCCGGGCCGCGAGCCGGCCCGTTTTCAAGGACATATATAGCCACATGGCTTCCTCCAACATTGCCCAACGCCATTCAGATGCTCCGGCTTATTCCGGCGCCGATGATTTTGCTGCCCTGCTCGATTCCTCCCTCGGCGGTGCCGCCGGGTTCGAAGGTTCCGTCGTTTCCGGCATCGTGCTGCGGATCGACGATGATTACGTGATTGTCGATGTCGGCCTGAAATCCGAAGGCCGCGTCCCCTTACGCGAATTTGCCCCTGTCGGCGCCAAGCCCGAGGTGAATGCCGGCGATGTGTTCGACCTGTTTATCGAACGCTACGAAGACAAAGACGGCTCCATGGTGCTGTCGCGCGAGAAGGCACGCCGCGAGGAGAGCTGGACCCAGCTTGAAAAGGCGTTCGAGGTTCAGACCCGCGTAAACGGCGTGATCCATGGCCGCGTCAAAGGCGGCTTCACCGTCGATCTCGGCGGCGCCACGGCGTTCCTGCCCGGCTCACAGGTGGATATCCGCCCCGTGCGCGATGTCGGCCCGCTGATGGGTGTGGCCCAGCCGTTCCAGATTTTGAAGATGGACCGCCAGCGCGGCAACATCGTCGTCTCCCGCCGCGCGGTGCTTGAAGAAACCCGTGCGGAGCAGCGCTCAGAGCTGATCACCGGCCTGAAGGAAGGCCAGATCCTCGACGGCGTGGTGAAGAACATCACCGATTACGGTGCGTTCGTCGATCTCGGCGGCGTTGACGGCCTGCTGCACGTGACCGACATCGCCTGGAAGCGCATCAACCACCCTGCCGAGGCGCTGGTCATCGGCCAGCCCGTTAAGGTGCAGGTTATCCGCTTCAACGCCGACACCCAGCGCATCTCGCTGGGCATGAAGCAGCTTGAGGCTGATCCGTGGGAAGGTGTGGACGTGAAGTACCCGCCAGGTGTTAAGGCCACCGGCCGTGTTACCAACATTACCGATTACGGCGCCTTCGTGGAGCTGGAAGCGGGCGTGGAAGGTCTCGTTCACGTCTCCGAAATGTCCTGGACCAAGAAGAACGCCCACCCGGGCAAGATCGTCTCCACCTCGCAGGAAGTGGATGTGGTCGTGCTGGATGTGGACGCCTCCAAGCGCCGCATTTCGCTGGGCCTGAAGCAGGTGCAGCGCAACCCCTGGGAAGAGTTCCAGGACGAGCACCCGATCGGCTCCATCGTCGAGGGCGAAATCCGCAACATCACCGAGTTCGGCCTGTTCATCGCCGCCGGCGCAGAGATCGACGGCATGATCCACATGTCCGACCTCTCCTGGGAAGAGACCGGCGAGGCCGCTATCGCCAAGTTCGAGAAGGGCCAGGTCGTTAAGGCCAAGGTGCTGGATGTGGACGTGGAGAAAGAGCGCATCTCGCTCGGCATCAAGCAGCTTGAGGTCGACCCGGCCGCTGGCGTGCTGGACAAGGTCCACAAGAACCAGATCGTCACCTGCGTGGTTACCGCCGTGCAGAGCAATGGCATCGAGGTGAAGGTGGACGATGTTCTCACCGGCTTCATCCGCCGCGCCGAGCTTGCCCGTGACAAGGCCGAGCAACGCCCCGAGCGTTTTGGTGTTGGCGACAAGCTCGATGCCAAGATCACCGCGGTGGACCGTGCGGCCCGCAAGCTGCAGCTCACCATCAAGGGCAAAGAGATCGACGAGGACAAGACCGCGATCGCCGAATACGGCTCGTCCGATTCGGGCGCTTCGCTCGGCGATATTCTGGGTGCGGCCATCCGCCGCCGCAACCAGGCGACAGAAGACTAATCTTTTTCCCGCGAGGGAGAGGACCCGGCCCGGCAGCGCAAGCTGCCGGGTTTTTTTGCGCTCGTTCACATTGAATTAGCAAATGTACCCTCAAAAGCTTTCTGGAAACCAACCCAGGAAGAGCCCTCGCCGATGCCCCTGCTCCACCCTTTCAAATTAATCCGGGAAGCCGCCACGCTTGGCGCGTTAAGCCAGTCTTTCGCCGTTATCGAGTTCTCGCCACAAGGCGCGATACTAAACGCCAACAAAAGCTTTCTCGGCGTAACCGGCTACACAATGGCCGAACTCAAGGGTCAAAATCATCGTATTTTCATGCCGCGAGAGGAAGCCGCCTCGGCTGATTACGCGCGGTTCTGGGCAGAGCTTGGGCGGGGGAAATTCCAAACCGGGGCCTTCAACCGCGTGGCAAAAAATGGGCGGAGCCTCTGGCTACAGGCATCTTACACCCCAGTGCGCGGGCGCGGCGGCAAAATCGTCAAAATCATCAAACTGGCGCTGGACATCACCGCCAACCATGAGGAAGCGGCGGAAGGGCTGAGCGTGCTGGCCGCGCTGCACCGCTCGCAGGCTGTCATCAGCTTCAAACCGGATGGCACGGTGCTGGACGCGAATGAGAACTTCCTCAGCACCACCGGCTACCGGCTGGAGGAGATAAAAGGCCAGCATCACCGCTTGTTTGTAGCACCTGATTACGCTGCCAGCACCGAATACGCGGAATTCTGGCGGCGGCTTAACCAGGGGGAGTTTTTCTCGGCGGATTATCACCGTTTCGGCAAAGGCGGGCGGGATGTATGGCTACAGGCAACTTATAACCCGCTATTCGACAGCCAGGGGAAATTGGTAAAAATTGTAAAATTCGCCACTGATTTATCAGAGCGAATGCACGGCATTCAACAAATCGGCCAGGGCCTGGCGGAACTCGCCAAAGGCAATCTGCAAGCCGGTTTGAACAAACCCCTTATCCCCTCGCTGGAGAGCCTGCGCGGCTCCTTCAACCATGCCGCAACAGCCTTGTGCGCGGCAATGCGCGACATCGCCGCCTCTGTCGCCTCCATTCGTCAGACCTCAACCGCTGTGAACGAATCCGCTGGCCAGCTTTCTCAGCGTACGGAGCGCCAAGCCGCCAGCCTTGAGGAAACCGCGGCAGCATTGGAACAAATCACCGCCACCGTTCGCAAATCTGCTGAAAATGCCACGAATATGCGCAGCTTGGCGGGTCAGGCGCGTGGCGGCACAGAAAGTTCGGGCAAAGTGGTTGGTAATGCCGTGCAGGCAATGGGCGAGATCAACGCCTCCTCCACTAAAATCGCCAACATCATCGGCGTGATCGACGAGATCGCCTTCCAGACCAATTTGCTGGCGCTTAATGCCGGGGTGGAGGCCGCCCGCGCTGGCGATGCTGGGCGTGGCTTCGCCGTGGTGGCCACCGAGGTACGGGCGCTGGCCCAACGCTCGGCTGACGCCGCCAAAGAGATCAAAGCGCTTATCGCCGGGTCAGGTAAAATCGTCGCGGAGGGGGTGAAATCCGTGGCCGAGGCACGGCAGTCGCTGGAACGCATCGCCGGGCATGTTCTGGGTATCGATACTGCCATCGGCGATGCCGCGACCAGCACGCATGAACAATCCATGGCGCTTGAACAGGTGAACACCGCAATAAACCAGATGGATCAGATGACCCAGGCCAATGCCGCAATGGCCGAGGAAGCCGCCGCCGCCAGCCAAACCCTGGCGCATGAAACGGAAACCATCACGCGCCTGCTGGCAAAGTTTGAAACCGGCACCAGGGCCGCCACCCCTGCCCCCGCCACGCGTAAGCGGGCCACCGAATGGCTACCGGCCTAACCTAGAGCGTTTTCCATTCACGCCGGTTCATGCAAACCGCTCTAGAGTCGGCGTTTCACCGCTTCTGAAAGTGCTGGGTTCTCCACAGCACTTCCGGCGACAACGCCTTGCCTGTCCGCCAGGTTGCGGTTCTGGCTCTGCTTGGCCTTGCCTTCCAGCCTGGTGATGGTGAGCACCAGCCCGACAATGCCTTTCAACTGCGCCGCGATATAATCCTCCGGCGCGTCCGCCACCGCCCAGGGATGCGCCCGGCCTGCCTCGTAACGGTTGGTCAGCGCCGTGACGATTTCCAGCAGCGGCGCCGGTTCCTCAACAATCGATAGCCTGCCCGTGGCGTGCACAGCACTGTAATTCCAGGTGGGTACCACGCGCCCGGTTTCCTGTTTGGTGGCGTACCAGGAGGGGCTGACATAGCCATCCTCGGCGGCAAAAATCGCCAGTGATTCCTGCGCCGGATCGAAATCCCGCCAATGAAAATTGCCCTTGGCAACATGGCCGATCAGCCGGTCTGGCGCCTGGAACAAAAGCGGCAGATGCGTGGCCAGCAGCCCGCCGCCATGCGCGGGGGATACCAGCACCGGCAGCGAGGCCGCGCGCATAATGGCTTGCAGCTCCTCGGGGTTTTTCTCGGCAAAAGCGGGCGGGTTGTACATGGCTTACCCCTCCTTCAGCCGCGCAAGATAGCGCGCATAGAGCCGGCTGGCGATAAGCCCAGGTGCTGCATTTCCAACCGGCATACCGTCCAGCCGCGTGATCGGCTTCACGAAGGACGTGGCGCTGGTGATGAAAATCTCACGGGCAGCGCGCAATTCTTCCAATGAAAACGCTTGCTCCTGGAACTCTAAACCTTCCGCCGCCACATCCGCCAGCAAGGCAGCACGGGTGCAGCCGGGCAGCACATGCTGGTCCAACGCGCGAGTACGCAGCACGTTATCGGCCCCCACCATCCATACGGAGCTGGTAGCACCTTCCGTCACCATGCCTTGAGCATCGAACAGCACCGCCTCCAGCGCACCCGCCTGCTTCGCCGCCTCCCGCGCCAGCACATTCGGCAAAAGGTTGATGGATTTAATATCGCAGCGCCCCCAGCGTTCGTCCGCCAGCGTTATGGCGGCAGCGCTCCAGCCGGAAAGCTCCTCTGGCGGCTCCGGCTTCGGCCGTACCGTGAGCGTGAGCGCGGAGCGCGGCTTTGGCATGGGAAACGCATGGTCCCGCCTGGCTACGCCGCGGGTGAGTTGCAGGTAGATAAGCCCTGTTTCCACCCGGTTGCGACGCATCAACTCATGGATAACAACCCGCAGCGCTGCCTTTCCCATGGGTGCTGTCAGGCCGATCTCCCCCCGGCTGCGCTCCAGCCGGGCGAAATGCAACGCCTCGTCAATCAGCCTGCCCCGATAGGCGTAGAACACCTCGTAAATACCGTCACCAAACTGGTAGCCACGGTCTTCGATATTCACCGCGGCCTCGGCCAGCTTCACATACCGCCCGTTCACATAGGCGATACGGGCCACGGCTTCAGGCAGCCGCCAAGGCGTGTGCGGCGGCGGCTTTGGCCTGCTCAAACTGGTCCGTCGGCAGATAAGCGGCGAGGATTTCCATCGGCGTGCCATCCGCGTGCACGCGCCCGGCATCCATCCAGATAAGCCGGTTGCACCACTGCATTAAAATGGCCGGGTTATGGGAGGAAAGCACAAGGATCTCGGCATGGCCAACCATACTCTCCAACCGCGCCCGCGCCTTGCCAAGAAACGCCGCGTCACCGGCCAGAATCCACTCATCCATCAATAAAATTTGTGGATGGATGGCAGTGGCCAGCGCGAAACCCAGCCGCACGATCATACCGGATGAATATGTGCGCACCGGCAGGCTGAGAAAATCCCCCAGCTCGGAGAATTGCGCCACATCCTCAAGCAAATGTTTAATCTGCGCATCGGTATAGCTGTTATAAAGCCCGCGCATCCGGATGTTTTCATTGCCGGTGAGGTCGAGATTCATGCCCTGGCCGGGGTCCAGCAGCGCAGTAATCACGCCTTCAATCACCATTCGCCCGGCCACAGGCTCATAAATGCCCGCCATGGTGCGCAAAAGCGTGGTTTTACCAGCGCCGTTGGAGCCGATAAAGCCCAGCCGGTCGCCGGTATTCAGGCTGAAGGATACATTGCGCAGCGCCTCCACCGTCAGCCGGTGCTTGGCATCCTGCCCCATGCGGCCGGATGCCGCGGCAAACACCGTTTTCTTCAGGCTACGGCTTTCCCCGTGATAGAGCGGGAAAGCGACCGAGACATTTTCAACCAGCAGCTTGGCCAAAATTTACACCCAATATGGAATGCGCGGCCGGGCGCGCACGAAAAGCAGGAAAGAGATAAGCACCAGCAACACGGAATAGCATAGCGCGTTGGTCCAGGCGCTGGCATCCACCGGCTGGCCCAGAAGCGGCCCGCGCACAATTTGCAGCAAGCCGTAGAACGGATTCATTTTAATCAGCGCCAGGCTGAG
>JAGWIL010000045.1 GCA_028866335.1 Rhodospirillales bacterium | reverse complement strand
GTCTGGTTCGGGTTGGAGCGGCGGCGGTTCAAAGGGCCGCCAATGGGCGAGATGGTCAAGCAGCGCCAAATCGAGATCGAAGCAGCGGAAGCCGCTGTGGGAGAAACTTAATATGAGCGGCAGGCTGGCAGGCAAAACTGCCATCGTGACCGGTGGCGCTGGTGGCTGTGGCGCCGCCGCCGTTCGCCTGTTCATAGCCGAAGGGGCGCAAGTTGGCTTCATCGACCGCGATGAGGCCGCCGGCACCGCCCTTGCGGCGGAAACAGGGGCAATTTTTGCCCGCGCCGACGTGGCGGACGAGACCGAGGTCAATACCGCGGTGAAGACTCTCACTGCGGCGCTCGGCCCGGCGCAGGTGTTATTCAATCATGCAGGAACCTTGGTGGTAAAACCGTTCCTGGAGACAAGCACGTCCGAATGGGACTGGCTGATGGCGGTGAACGTTAAAAGCATGTTCCTCGTCACGCGCGCGGTCCTTCCCGGTATGATCGCCTCAGGCGGTGGCTCGATTATCTGCACCTCCTCCATCTCCGCCGTGGCGGCAACCCCCATGGAGGTGCTTTACGACACTACAAAAGGCGCGTGCCATATGTTTGCTCGCGCCATTGCGGTGGAATTCCGTGACCGTAACATACGCTGCAACGCCGTCTGCCCCGGCTTTATCCGCACCCCGCACGGTTTGCGCGAGGTGAAAGAACTACAGGCTCTCGGCGTAGACGTTTCCGAAGCAGCTTTGGCCGCGCAACAGGGCAGAATATGCGAGCCTGAGGAGGTTGCGCGAGCCGCCTTGTTCCTGGCCTCAAACGATAGCTCTTTTGTCAACGGCACCCATTTATTCGTGGATAATGGCTTCACCGCTATTTAAGCGATGCGACAATAATGCGAGCAGGGCGTGAGATGGAATAGATGATTTACGATGTCATCATCATCGGGGTTGGCGGCATGGGCAGCGCCGCAGCTTGGCAATTGGCACGCCGCGGCCAGCGCGTGCTGGGGCTGGAGCAGTTTGATATTCCACATGCAATGGGCTCCTCGCACGGTATCAGCCGCATCATTCGGCTGCCCTATTATGAAAACCCGGCCTATGTTCCGCTGCTCCACCGCGCCTATGCGCTGTGGCACGAAGCGGAAGCCGCGAGCGGGCGCGAATTACTGGTCACAACCGGCTCGATCGACGCCAGCGCCGAGGATGACCAGCTTTTTCAAGGGGCATTGGAATCCGCCCGGCTGCACGGGCTTACCCATGAAGTCCTCAAAGGCACCGAGGTAAATGCACGCTTCCCCGGATATCGCCTGCCGGAAGCGCACCGGGCCGTGTTCCAGCCGCAGGGCGGGCTGATTGCCAGCGAGCGAGCCATCATCACGCATGTAGAGATGGCGCAGTCTCTGGGTGCGGAGATCCGTGCCCGCGAGCGTGTATTGCGTTGGGAAGCAGACCCAGGCGGTGAAGGCGTGAACGTCATTACTGAAAAAGCAAACTACCGGGCTGGCCGCCTGATCCTGACCGCTGGGGCCTGGATGGGCGAGCTTGTCTCCAACCTGGCACCCCTTGCTGTACCGGAGCGCCAGGTGCTGGCATGGTTGCAGCCATTGCGTCCGGATTTATTTACCACTGACCGCTTCCCTGTCTTCAATTTACAGGTTGAAGAGGGACGATATTATGGCTTTCCGGTTTATGAAGTCCCAGGCTTCAAGTTTGGCCGCTATCATCACAGAAACGAAACCGGCGTTGGTCCTGGGTCGCAGCGCGAGCCCGACAGCGTGGATGAAGCCTTGCTGCGACAGTTTAGTGAACGCTACTTTCCATCCGGCAGCGGTGCCACTATGGCGTTGCGCGCCTGTACCTTTACCAACACGCCGGATGAGCATTTTATCCTGGATCATCACCCGGCGCATCCACAAATCGTGTTAGCCTCGCCATGTTCAGGCCATGGTTATAAATTCTGTAGCGTCATCGGTGAAATTCTCGCCGATCTCGCTACCGGCGACGGCACAACGCCCCATAACATCGATTTCCTGCGGCTGCGGCGCATGGGAGACTTCACATAAAGTACCCAAATTTGAACAACGAACTTTGAAAATATCCGCGACGGTTTTTAATAGGCTCTCCTTGGCGATGGCAATTGCCCTCGTCAGCGCCCTTGAGACAGATTGGTATCTTGAATAAAGGAGGATTCAAAGCCAACCGCCGAAGCGGTGGTGCGCGACATTCGCCGAGCGACGTCGCGTTATCCATCACCGGATGCAACCTGCCTACGCCGATGGCGTTGCAGGGCACTGGCCAGATGCTTCCGATCTTTGTGTCCCCTGGGCATCACAGATACCTTTGGATTAGCCCAGAGCGATATTGAGGGCAGCCAGATGCTTCTCATCATCGCACTCCTCCCTACCGAGAATTATTTTTCCCTAAACCATTTTGATCCACCGTCGGAGAGGCTGATCAACGGCTATGATTCATAATCTCCGAACGCAATCCATGAGAAAAATCTGTAAGAGTAATGGCAAGCCCCCGATGATTGGTCCAACTACATATGAGTTGGACCAATCATCGGGGGCTTGCCAATGACGCCCAAAAATCGACAGAGATACTGATATCAACCATTGATGCGCCTCAGAAAGACATAAAATTTTGCGTCAGAGACAACGCAGACTTAACTTGTCTGCGAGAATAAATAATAACAGTGCAATGTGTATTTCTAACGGGTTCATACTTTTAAAAGTTTCATTTTCTTGACCTCAAGGAAATTTTTTGCGCATGTAGAGATAAGCAATCCCAGCTAAACCAAGATATAGAAATGGGATAAAAATAATCAGTCCTTCCAAATCCCCGAGCATTCAAATTTCTCCATCGTTTCTGGTTTCTTGCGTGTCGAACAGGACTGCCCCGGCTGTAGAAATCAGTACAATCATTGTTGTGCCGACCAGCCAGGCGAAGTACCAGGGGCCATAATCACCGGCGACCACCGCAAGACCCACAGCGAGGGCCAACGCCAGGGCCAGCGCGGCAAATTTGATAATTTGTCCCATGAAGGTGTTCCTTAATACCCATGTGTGTTTTTGGTGATATCGCCAATTTTGACTTTTCCGCGCATTACATAGAAGCACCAGGACGTATACGCGATAATGAGTGGCGTAAAAACCGAGGCAAAAAACAGCATCCAGCCGAGGTTGTAGGCGCTACCAGATGCATTCCATACCGTTAAGCTTTGATCTGGGTTGCTGGATGAGGGCATCAGGAACGGAAACATGGAGGCTCCGGTCGTAAAGATTACGCCAATCCAGGCGATTACGCCGAGCCACCACCCCAGTACTGGCTTGCGCAAAATCGCCATCGCTGCACCAGCAAGCATCCCAAAAATGCCTAATGTCGGCAACGCCCAAAGCAGGGGATGAACATGGTAATTATCTATCCATGCACCAAACTTGGCCGCGACAAGTGGCCCTGCGAGCGGGGTCGGTGGCATATTCGGGTCAACGGCTGAGGTAAATGCAAAGCCATTCATATGTGCTACCCAGACACCTCCAAGCAAGAACAACGTTGCCGCGGTAAGCCCCCCGCCAATCGCGAATTTACGCGCACGGCCATAAATCGGCTCTTCGCCACGCAACATCAACATGGTACCGCCTTGGTAAATCGCCAATGAAAGCGCAAGCACGCCGCACATCACGGCAAATGGATTCAGCAAGTAGGAGAAAAATGATTCATCCTGAAAATACTGCCCGGTCCAGCTGTAATGAAAACCAACACCTTCCAGGACATTCCCAAAAGCCGCACCGTAGACGATCATGGGCAGAGCACCGGAGACAAGAAATGCCCAATCCCATGTTTCGCGCCATTTGCTGGCGGCTATCTTCGAGCGGTATTCGAATGCGACGGGGCGCATGATCATGCTGAACAACAACAGAATCATCACGACGTAAAACACTGAAAACGAGGTGGCATACAGCGTCGGGAAAGCAGCAAAAATAGCGCCGCCGCCCAGAATAAACCAAACTTGGTTGCCATCCCAATGCGGACCTATAATGTTGAGCGCCACGCGCCGTTCGGCATCGTTCTGCCCGACAAAGCGCAAGAGCGCACCAACGCCCATGTCCATGCCAACCATCGTCGCAAGCCCGGTAAGGAGCACGCCGAGCAGAACGGCCCAGACGAGCTTGAGGAGCATAAATATTTCCATAATCAAACCCTCTCTTATTCGGCGATGGCAAACATTGGTGTAGAATCGTCTTCTGCCATGTCATGTTCCTGCGGGCCTAACCGCGCAAACTTAAACATTAAGTACAACTCGGCGGTGATGAAGCACGAATAGAGCACCGCGAAGCCAAGCAGAGAAAACAACATATAGCCAATTGGGTGGGAAGAAGCGGCCTGAAACGTTGGTAGCCAGCCGTAGACACTCCAGGGCTGGCGGCCGGCTTCCGCCGTGATCCAGCCAAATTCACATGCGATAATGGGAAGCGGAATCGACCACATCGCGGCTTTTAACAGGAAAGGATGCCGGGTTAGTTCGTTACGCAGGCTGTAATATGAGGCGAAAGCAAACAGGATGACAAAGTAAAAGCCCAATGCCATCATGATTCTGAACGACCAGAAGGTAACAAACACGTTGGGGATTGTTTGTTTTTCCGTCTGCGCGACAATGCTGGCCTGATTAGCCGGTGTAATTTGCATCAAATCCTGGTTTGGCGCGTTGCGTTGCGCCAGAAAGCCGTAGCCCATATCGCTTTCATTCGCCTTGAACGCTGCCAGATCGACTGAGTCATGCTTAAGGCCGAAAGCTTGCAGGGCATTAATCGCCTTGATGCCATTAAGAATTCGTGGGCCGGCCTGCTTTTCTAGTGTAAGCAAGCCTGGAACCACGGTATTTTCCGAGTGAGTGACCAAAGGCGTGAGCACGTAAGGCGCGCCGATTTCAAAAATATTGCTTTGCGTCTTATCATCAGGCAACGCCGCCAGTAGCCAAGGAGCGGCGGCTGCCGACCCATGCGCGTTCGAATCCTGCCAGAGACCTTCAATGGCCGCAATTTTAGTGGGCTGCACCAGATAATCCAGCCGCCCCAATGCATCGCCCAGCGTGACCACAGCCATGGAGGAGATTACGCCAAACAGCGCGGCCATTCGGAAGGAGCGAGCCGCCAGCGCGAGATGCTCCCGCCTAAGAATGTAGAAGGCGGAAATGCCCATCACAAACAGCGCGCCAGTGACAAACCCGGCAATCGAGGTGTGGACAAATTTTGCCTGTGCATCCGGGCTGAACACCAGGCTAAGAAATGAGTTGAATTGCATTCGCATCGTTATCGGATCAAAGCTGGCACCTTGGGGGTTCTGCATGAAGCCGTTGGCGATCAGGATCCACAATGCGGATAGATTGGAGCCGAGTGCGGTGAGATAAGTAACGGCCAGATGACCAGGTTTGGAAAGCCGGTCCCAGCCGAAGAACATCAGACCAATAAAGGTCGATTCCATGAAGAACGCCATCAGCCCCTCAATCGCGAGAGGTGTGCCGAACACGTCACCAACGAAATGTGAATACATCGACCAGTTGGTTCCGAATTCGAATTCCATGGTAAGGCCGGTGGCAACGCCGATCGCGAAATTTATGCCGAACAACTTGCCCCAGAAAAGCGCCATGCTTTTATAAATTTCCTTGCCGGTGATGACATAGACGGTCTCCATCGCGGCCAATAGGAAAGTCATGCCCAAGGTAAGCGGCACAAAAATGAAGTGATACAAGGCGGTCAGCGCGAATTGTAGTCGTGACAGATCAACAACGCTGGGGTCAATTAACGGCATGACATGAAGCTCCAAATTTGACGCAATCATTTCGGGAGGGAGGAGAAATATCGCATCTAAACGGCAACCAAAGAGGCAAATCACGGATGGGTATCATTGCGAAACCAATATCAAAACACCACTCCGTAACTGTTAACTCCGATTTCAAGATGCTTTTTTGGCAAAAGGCATCGCACCACGCCGCATTCATAACGTGTTTGCGGGGTTTCGATTTTGATTCATGTCAAGCCATTTTAAAATCGAGCGGCGTCGGCGATGGGATGGTGAGACAATTCTGCTGCCGGATTACGATGTCTCGGCTAAGCATAACCTGCCTGCTTGTGGCGCGGCTGAGGTGCTGGGTAATTGTAAGCTGTAAATCTCTTGCATCAACGCAAGCGGCGCCGTGCGGTGGGTTATACACAGTACCGTGCGCCCCGCCAGCAACGGTGCAAGGTCGCGAAGATACTCCTGCTCGGTTGTCGCATCCAGGCCTTCCGTCGGCTCGTCGAGCACAAGCCAGGGGGTTGGCCGCAAGGCTGCCCGCGCCAACATTATGCGCCGGGCCTGGCCGCCGGAAAGTTTTGCCCCAGCTTCGCCCACGAGCGTATCCAACCCTTTTGGTTGATCCCGTACAAAATCTGCAAGTTGTGCTACTTCCAATGCACGCCATAGGTCTTTGTCGGTCGCCGTTCCGTCGGCAAGCAATAGATTGTCGCGGATGGAGCTGTGGAACAGATGCCCGCGTTGCGAGATCACCGTAACGTATCGGGCTATGGCAAAGCTATCATAGCTGCGCAGGTCATGCCCGCCAAATTGAACGCTGCCAGCCTGATATTCGTTGAAGCGTAGTAGCAGATTGATCAATGTCGATTTACCAGACCCGGTGGGGCCAACGACACCAACACAGCACCCTTGTGGCACACGCAAGGAAAAATGCCGCAACACCCAAGGAGAGTCAGGAGCGTAGCGGAGGGAAACATCATCGAGCACTAAGTCAAATCCTGTCGGTTCTGGTGCCGGGCTGATCAACGGCGGAATTGGTAGCGGTAAATCCGCCAATGCGAAAATACGCCGGGCCGCAGCGCGGATCTGGCCGAGATATTGAAAGGCCTGCGGCAGCGGTGCTACCGCTTCGAATGCCGCCAAGGTGCCCAGTGACAATAGCGGCAAATCCGCGCCACTCAGCCGCCCTGCGGCCAGTTCACCTCCCCCCACGAACACCACGGCCAGCAGCGTAAAATTTGTCGCCAGCCCGGCTATCGCCAAAGATAGGCCCGAGAGGTGGCTCATTGATGATTGGGCCCGCAGCAACCGCGCGTTATTGGCTTGCGCGCGGGCCATCAGCGCCGGCGCTGCGCCATATGTTAGCAATTCGCCCATGCCCTGCAACGCATCAACATAATCCGCCCGCATCGCAGCCTTTGCTTCGACGATCTCTGCGCCGGCACGGCCCCCGAGAACGCCGGTAAAGAGCGGTGCAACCATGCCCGTTAAGGCCAGCCCCGCGAGCAGCAGCAATGCCGCCTGGTCGGAAAACACGGCAAAGAACCCCGCCATGACCAACGCGCAGAAGCATGCGGTTAGCATCGGCACGTAAACCCGAAGATAGAACAAATTCAGGGTGTCAATGTCTGTAGCGATGCGCGTCAGTAGGTCCGCCGCACGTAGTTCCTGCAATGCGGCTGGTGCCAAGGGCTCCAACCGCGCATAGAACCAGACTCGCAATGCAGCGAGCAGTCGGAATGTTGTGTCATGTGTCGCCATCCGCTCGGCATAGCGGGCACCAACCCGAAGCGTCGCGAAAAACCTTACAGACGCTGCGGGAGTAAAAAAATTGAAAGCGTTCTGCGCCGCGAAACCGCCTAGCCCGGCCAAAGCCGTCGCGGCGAGAAACCAACCTGAAAGCGTCATCAACCAAAAATTGGCAAGCAGCGTTACGCAAGCCAGCACCAGCCCGCCGATCATCCGCGTCCGAAAGGGAAGCAGCAAATGCCGTAATCGCATTAAATCGCGCATGGCAGTGCCCCGTAAGCTTGCGCCAGCGTGCGATATGGACCGTCCTGTGCAAGCAAAACATCCGGTGGACCTGCCTGTGCAATGCGCCCGCCCGCCAGCACCAACACCTGGTCGGCCTGTGCGGCCACCGCCAGGCGGTGTGCCAGCATAATAACCGTCCGCCCGTGCGCCAGTGCAGATATAGCCTGTAAAACCAGTTGTTCGTTCACAAGGTCGAGAGAAGCCGTCGCCTCATCCAGGATTAGTAAATCCGGATTTTTCAGATAGGCTCGCGCCAAAGCAAGCCGTTGAATTTGGCCGCCTGAGAGTTTTACCCCTGCGTCGCCTATTGTAGCGTCAAATTGTCCTGGCAATGCCTCGATGAACTCCAAAGCCCTCGCGCGCTTTGTCGCCTCGCGCAGATCCGTTAGTGAAGCTTGTGGATTACCCAGGCGCAGATTCTCCGCAACGCTGCCCAGAAACAGGCGCGGGCTTTGCGGAACCCAAGCCAAACGCGCCCACCATGCCTGCGGTGCCATCCCCGCAAGGTCCTGGCCATTCACAAAAATATGCCCGGCCTGCGGCTGTGCAAAGCCGAGCAGCAAACGTGCGAGGGTGGTTTTGCCAGCACCACTTTCACCGATAATGGCCGTTATTTTGCCGGCCGGAAAAATGGCATCCAGCCCGTTCAGTACCGCCGTCCCATCATAGGAAAAACTCAGGTTTTCGCATCTTATATGCAGTGCCCCGTGCGGAACAGGCGCGTTGCCCGTTGCGCGCTCTGGGGTATCCAGCAGGGCAAAAATCTGCTTTGCCGCGGCAATCGCTGTCATCCGGGCGTGGTAATGCACCGAGAGCCCGCGTAACGGTACAAAATATTCCGGCGCCAGCAACAGCACAAGAAAGGCGGGGTAGAAGGCGATATGACCATGGATCAGCCGTGCGCCGAAGAGCACCGCCACCAGCGCAATCGCGAGCGAGGCAAAAAACTCCAACACCGCGCTGGTAAGAAATGCAACGCGCAGTCCGGCCATCGTTGTGCGGCGGTAATCATCTGAAAGCTTCCGGGCGATCGCGATCTCATCTCTCGCCCGGCCAAATAATTTCAATGTGGTCAGCCCCTGCAAAACATCCAGGAAATGCGCTCCCAGTAAGAGCAGTTTTTCCCATTGTCGCTGATTGATCGCCTCCGCGCGAATGCCGACGAACACCATAAATAGCGGTATCAGCGGCCCGGCTACGAGCAGGATTAGTCCGGAGTAGATGTCCAGCGGAAAGACCAATGCCAGAATGGCCAAAGGCACCGCCACGCAAAGCGCCATTTGGGGCATGTAGCGCGAGAAATACGGCTCCAGCGCCTCCACGCCTTCCAGCAGAATGGCCGATGCGTCGGCGCTTGCCACATCCACAACCGCCATCGGTCCTTGGATGAAATATTTTTGCAACAGCTTGGCACGCAGATCGGATTTTATCTCCGCCGCAGCCTTGAACGCAGCAATCTCAGCCAGATATGAAAGTCCGGCGCGTAGAACAAACAAAGCGACGAGCGCGTAGATCCAATCCAATTCGGCGTACAGGTGCCGATGCTGGAAGACCAGACCATTGACAATTTGCGCCAGGCATACGGCCTGGGCGATTACCCCCCACGCGGCGGCCACCCCCAGCGCAATACTGGCATATAGAGCGCGTGGGCTTTGCCGTCCCAGCCGCTTCAGGCGTTTATCAGCAGTTTCAACCATGGTGAATATCGACCGCTAAACCTATTTTGAGTGCGTTATCGATAATTGAGGGATTATCCAGTTCTCCGGCCATATGTCGTGGGTAGAACAGATTGCATGGTCTGGATTTGATCTGGCTCAAAATTCAATCGAGGAATTAGAACGAATACCCTGCAGGATACCGACCCCGTCACGCTGCTCTCATATTTTTATCCAGTTGAACATTGTTTGATTTTCGTCAATGCAAGGCGTTAGTGTTTATGACAACACTCCCACTACTCGGCAGGAGTGTTCAATGCTTGTACATGATCTCATGACGGTTAACCCGGTTACAGTAACCCCTGATGCGTTACTTGTGGATGCGGCTCGTCTAATGCTCGAACTCCGGCTGAGTGGCTTGCCGGTGGTTGATACGGTTGGTGAATTGGCAGGAGTTATCACTGAAGGTGATCTGCTTAGGCGCCCGGAGCTCGGCACCACCGGAAAGCC
>JAGWIL010000386.1 GCA_028866335.1 Rhodospirillales bacterium | reverse complement strand
TTCCAATTCTGATTGATATCTTCATGCAGTTTTTCAGCCATATCATCAACCAAGTCTAGATTATTCGCCAAATTGCGAATAGCCGCTTCCCATACATCTGCTACAAACGGAAGTTTTTGGATGTTCTCAAAAGAATTATAAGGCTCAATTGCAGAGGCCAGAACTGCTATCCCTGCTGCTCCATACTCCAAAACGCGTAGATTGGATTTAGAGATATTAAAATCGTTATTCGCCAAAGGAGATAATGCTATATCTAGATTTAAACTCGCTAGTTTTGCATGATACATTTGCACATCAACTGGCGCATGGATTTCAAAAAGACGCGGATCACAGGTTTCCGGCGTCATGCCCATGAAAACCCAATCCACAGTATCGTGCAGTTTATATAGAAGTGAATCTAGAAGTTTAATATCGCCGCCATGCCCGACGCCGCCAACCCATCCAACACGAATTTTTTTGTTGCCAGTGCGATATTGTTTCCGTGTTCGCGTCATATTTTGAAGCGTATTGGCTGGAATATAATTAGGAAGAACACGAATATCTTTAACCGAACTGATACCCTGCATAACCTTCTTTAGAGGTTCTGTAGTAACAGTTATGGAATTGCATAGGTTTGCGGCAGCAACGATTCTAGCTTTAATGTCTTTAGGCAGATGCTGTTTATGCGCCGATTCATCAGGAACTGCCAACCAATTATCATCAATATCATACACAAAATGCGCTTTTGGCAATGCGCGCCTATAATTCCTCAATACTTGAATTTCTCTATCCGTTGTTGGATGCTGAAAAACAATTACATCAGGATTTAGAGATTTGATTGATTCTTCATCATAAGCCATCATATGGCATAGCGCATGGGCGTAGCCCGATTCTTGCAGTGTACTCGCTGGAGTTTGCATGCGATAGAAAGAACCTCCTTGAGTATCAGAGGGAACAAAAAGCATACGCATTTGAGAAGAATTAATAGGCATTAAATAAAATTTTTCCTAATTTTGTTAAAAAGATGTGCTAGAGCGATTTCTTCTAGCACATTCTCAAAAACGGGTCAAATCGTTTTAAAATTAGCCTTCGGCAGATGCGGCTTCGCTTGCGCTAACTTTCGGCAGATGCGGCTTCGCCTGCGCTATCTCTACGCACCCCTGCTTCGTGGCCGTGATCTCTGGATTTTGCAGGGTCTAATTTGGAAGTCATTTTTCCTTCAGGACCACTACCCTCGGTATGCTTTCCATACATAGCGGCAAGTACATTTTGATAAATTCCCGCAAGGTTTGAATCCGTGGGCGCAAGGCTGATTAACCGCAGCATCTTCTTCTCTTCGTCATCTTTGCCCATCACGTCCAGCGGCGGCAAATCTGCCATGGCGCGACGCTCTCCCCACGTCATTGCATTTGTTTTGAATTCGTATTCACGCGAATCAGAGGCTGGATTTTTACCGCTGAAAGAAAAACACAAATGCGGCCAGCGCGGCCATAACAAATATTCGTTGATGATGTTTTCAATTGTCATCAACAAAGGCGCAAGCCCCGCATCTGTTTCGTCACGAACCGCAGCGGGAGAATTGCTTACGTCCGGCTTATTATCTGGCGCTGCGCCAGCAGCGTGGAAACCTAAACGGTCAATTGGAAATTTAAAGATCGCACAAAAAATGCCAGTCATCAAATTCATGAACTGCACATTGCGCATGTCTTCGCCATTTAACTTTGTCAAATCGAGAAGATCCAATTTTCCTTCTTTTGGAATCGGAATAACTGGAAGTGCCCATTGTTTGGTTTGGCCCATTTTCAAATTGCGCCATATACGAGTCAACACGTCCAATTGGCGAGAGGTCCACATACCTTCTGCCGTCAAAATACCATTTGGAACAGCATTTTTATTAAACTTATCTACCGCCGTATCCATGGCATTTGAAATGCCTTGAATGGATTTGATCGCCTGTTCTACTTC
>JAGWIL010000385.1 GCA_028866335.1 Rhodospirillales bacterium | reverse complement strand
ACAATGCCTGCTGCATTTCCAAATGCATAAGCTGAAGTCACTCCCATTTGAGGCGTAGCCCCTACCAATTCCATGACGGCCTTAATCTCGCCTCCGTAAGCATAGGCATATATTCGCAAAATATTTGCTAGAGCATATGGATTAACAGTCGTTTTGTTCTTTCCACTTTTTTTCTGCACCGTAAATATCGGCATATCAACAATTTCATGGAGTTTATCATCCTTGAAAATAGCAATCGCTCCATGCGCGCCAATGTCTATGCCGATTGTAAGTTGAGTCATTCTGCTTCGTCTTGGAATATTGTTAGCACCCCATCATACTTATTTGCAAATATTCTGGCAGTTTCTAACCCTGCAAAACAAAATGTTCGTTCATTTTTGGCCAATACATACGAGCACACCCCAACCCATTCTGGACGCAAATATTTATCTAGTTTGGCTCTTTGTATATAATTTGAGATTGTGACGTGAAAAGGATACTTTGTCTTACATTTTTCACGAAAAACCGCGTTAGGATCATGCATATTGGCTATCTAACCTAGTAGGAAATCACTGTCAATAGTAGGTATTGACCTTCTTTAGATTCCATGCTAAACCGCCTTTCTATCATCAATGACTCATCAAGTTCTAACCTATAAATATAAACTCTTACCGTCTAAGAGTCAACGTGCAGCGTTGAAGGAAGTGTTGGAAGAACAGCGTGTTCTTTATAATGCAGCACTTCAGGAGCGTATAGATTGCTATCAAAAAACAGGTAAAAACCTCACGTTTTTTGATCAAACCAAAAGCGCAACAGTATGGCGAAAGGAATCAGAATCAGAGCTTCCAGTAAATCTGCACCGTTGGACTTTGAAGCGCTTAGACACAGCATTTCAATCATTCTTTAAGCGCGTTAAAAAGCGTGATGGAAAAGCAGGATTTCCGCGCTTCCGAGGCAGAAATTGGAAATCTTTTGGATTTGCCGAATTTGTTGGTATTAGATTAATCGGTAAGCGTTTGAAAGTTAAAGGCTTCCGATCAGGAATCAAAATTCATATGCATCGGTCAATGCCAAAAGACGCAGATATTATTTCTTGCAGTTTTACGAAGGTTAATAATAATTGGTTTGTTTCTTTGCAAATCAAAACCGAAGTTCCAGATATTCATGAACCGCAAAATGCGGCAGGGATTGATCTTGGCTTGAAGCAATTCGCCACGTTGCATAATGGTACAACCATTGCATTTCCGCGCTACAGCCGTAAAGCAGAAAAGGAGTTGCGCAAGAAACAGCGCGCATTGTCCAGATGCAAGGAAGGTTCTCGCCGCCGTCAGAAGGTGAAGCGCGGTGTAGCCGCCATACATGCAAAAATTGCCAATAGCCGCTCCACACATTTGCATCAAATTGCGGCATCTTTGGTTAAGACATATGATGGTTTTGCGCTAGAGAATTTGAACGTTAAAGGATTAATGAAATCGAATCTGTCTCGGTCTATTGGAGACGCGGGATGGAGTATGTTTAAGAATATATTGCGGTACAAGGCTGCGAGGGCCGGGTTGCAATATAAAGAAGTTGATCCGCGCAACACCTCACAGCTTTGCAGCGGTTGCGGTGTTATTGTAAAAAAGACACTTCAGGATCGCATCCATAAATGCGATGACTGCGGGTTGATTTTGGATCGAGACGTAAATGCGGGCCGCAACATTCTGTTACGGTCTGGATTCAAGGGCGTACTGGTCCTTGAGAAGCCTAATGTAGAGCAGAGGCTCAAGCATGCTTCTATGAATCTTCGTTTGGAAGAGATTTCAAATTGAGTCAGTACCTGGACAATCCATTTACTCCTGAAATTGATGAAGAATTAGTATATTTTAGAGATGAAGGTCTAAGTTGGATGACCTTACAATCTAAATTCAATATTTCTTCTAAACTATTGAAACAGCGATATAAATTTATTATTGACCGCGATATTGC
>JAGWIL010000044.1 GCA_028866335.1 Rhodospirillales bacterium | reverse complement strand
CCCGGCAAGCTGAAGCTGATTTTGCAAGGCTTCGCCGAAGGGGCCGTGGCGGCCCATGCCATCTATGCCATCGTGAACCCGGATAAGGCGCTGCATTTTGAATATTCAACAACCAAGGGCGTGCCTGGCTGAGCCACAGGCCGCCGGGCGCATCCGGCGGCTTATGGAGGCATATCCACTGGCTTTTTGCCTGGTGCTGGCATTGCTCATGCGCCTGCCTGTGGCGCTGTTCGACAATAACTTCGTCGCACCCGATGAGATCATGCAATATATCGGGCAGGCGCACCGGCTGGTTTATGGCAGCGGCCCGGTGCCGTGGGAGTTTCAGGTCGGCTTGCGCTCCTGGCTTATCCCCGGTGTTCTGGCAGGGCCGGTCTGGCTGGCGAAAACCCTGAGCGGCTCGCCCCATGCCGGGATTGTGCTGGTAAAAGTACTGCTCTGCTTTCTATCGCTCACGATTGTCTGGTGCTCGTTCCAATGGGGCCGGATGTATCATGGCATAAGGGGCGGGCTTATCGCGGGCGGGCTGGCGGCATTGTGGCCGGATTTATGGCTGATGGCCCCGCATGCGCTGGAGGAAGCCTTAAGCGCCTATGCCCTGGTGCCCGCGGCGTATTTTGCCTCCCGCGCGCGCCAGGGTGGGGCCACCCATCATGTTCTGACCGCTGGGTTTTTGCTGGGCCTGAGTTTTGTACTGCGCGAGCAGCTTGCCCCCGCCATCGCCATCATCGGCATTTATCTCTGCGGGCGGAATATCCGTTTCTGGCTGGTTGGCGTCGGCATCGCCTGTGTGCCTTTGCTGCTGGCAGGCGGGCTGGACTGGCTGACCTGGGGCCAGCCATTCCGCAGCTTCTGGCTTAATATTTATCTCAACGCCGTTGTTGGTATCTCCTCCAGCTCATTCGGTGGTTCGCCACCCGGTTTCTACCCGTTGATGCTGCTGGCCGATTGGCTGTGGAGCATCGCCCCGCTTCTGCTGTTTGCCTCACGTGGCGCGCGGGCGCTGCCTTTCGTGGCGCTCGCGGCACTTTCCATCCTCGCGGAGCACAGCCTGATTCCGCATAAGGAATTCCGCTTCATCTTTCCCGCCATTGCGCTCACGATCCCCCTAGTTGGGGTGGGGGTGGCGGCAAGCTGGCCGCAGTTTTCAGCATCAAGGCGTGGTGTGGCTGGGTTGTTCCTGCTCTCCGGCGCTTTCCTCAGCCCGCTGGTGCTCATAAACCTGTTGATGCAGACAACCGCTTACCAGCTTTCCAATGACCTCGCGCAACGCCACCCTTGCGCCGTGGCCGTAAGCACTGCGAACAGTCATTTAATGCCGATCACGCCGATCTTCGGCAAAACCGATTTCACCAACGCAGCGAATGCGCCGCAAACAGACGCCATCATCGCGCCAAAAAACATTGGTGGCATTCCGCCAGGCTTCGTCCGGCAATCCTGCGTGGCCAGAAATCGTGGTCCATTTAGCGGTAGCGTCCCGCAGATCTGTTACTGGGTTAAACCCAAAGGGTGGTGCCAGGAGGCCAAACCGCCGCCGCCATTTGAGCCTGTTTTTCCATCCGCCGCGCGGCGCTTCATCATCGCCAAAGATTAAGCATCACTGCCAGCCCATACCGGCATTGCCATTATAAACTCGGATAAGGCGCTGCATTTTGAATAGCCAACCACCAGGGGTGCACCCGGCTGAACCTGAAGCCAAAAAAGCAGTTTCCCGGCGCCAGCAATTTCCACTGGTTCAGGCGTTGCGTGCGCTCGCGGCGCTTTCCGTGGTTTTTGACCATGTGGCGTATAACGCGTTGGGCCTCTGGCCCCAATCCCAGCAGCTGAAATGGCTCCAAGGCGCCATGCCCTGGGGCGCTGGGGTCGACATATTTTTTGTCATTTCCGGCCTCGTCATCCTGCATTCCTCGCGCGGCCTTTGCGGCACTCCCAAGGCTGGGCGGCGTTTCATGGCACGCCGGATCGCCCGTATCGTACCGCTCTATTGGCTGATGACGAGCCTGTTTCTGTTGCCCCTGGCCATCGCGCCGGGCACCATTCACGGCGATATTGGCGGCCCCCTCTATATTCTGAAATCCTATCTCTTCATTCCCGCCGCGCGGCCGGATGGGCTGGTGCAACCTGCCCTCGGCCTTGGCTGGACGCTGAATTATGAGATGTTTTTCTACGCGCTTTTCCTACCTTTCCTGGCGCTGCGTCCCATTCTCGCCGCTTTTGGCGTTACGGCGGCCCTGGCGCTGCTGGCCGCCGCCGGGCAGGCCGGGCTGCTGCATGGCACCGTGTTGCAAACTTGGTCGAACCCAATCGTGCTGGAATTCTGTGCCGGCACGTTCCTGACCTTTTTGCCTGGGCGGCTGAGCCTGCCCGGGTTTATTCGGCTGGCCATGGCGGCTGGCGCGCTCATTTTCCTGCACTGGCAGCCCGAAGGCTGGAATCGGGCTATCGCCAACGGGCTCCCCGCCACATTGCTGGTTGCCGCGGCGGTAACGGGGCGCGGCGTATCACTCCAAAACCTGCTGGAACGCGGTCTCATCATATTAGGCGACGCCTCCTACGCGCTTTATCTGACGCATCCTTTTGTCATGCGCGCCGCCGCCATTGCCTGGGGGCATTTGCATCAGGCGGGCGGTCCAGCCGCCTATGTCCTTATCTGCCTCGTTACGTCGCAGGTGGCGGCGTTGGCGCTTCACAGGCTCTTCGAAACCCCCAGCACCGCCTGGCTGCGCGCCCGGCTAGAAATGTTGCTGCGCCTGCGCCCAGCCTCCAGAAGTGCTGCCAGCCCATAGCCGCTCTGAACAGTGCACATATGCCCTACCGCAACGGCGCGTTATAACCCCGCCGCCAATAAAAGCATGGAGCACGCTTATGCCAGCCGATGCCCTCTCGAAAACCAAAGTCACAGCTTTGCCGGGGGACGGTATCGGCCCCGAGGTGATGCAGGCGACCATGAAGATTTTGGACGCTGCGGGTGCGCCCATCGAATGGGAAGTTGCCGAAGCGGGTGCGAAGGCGTTTGAGCGCGGTGTCCTCACCGGCGTGCCGCGTGAGACGCTGGACAGCATCTCCGCCAACAAGCTGGCGCTGAAATCCCCGCTGGAAACCCCCATCGGCCATGGCGGTAAATCCGCCAACGTCACGATGCGTAAATATTTCGAGCTTTACGCCAATATTCGCCCGGTGCGCGAGCTGCCCGGCATCGTCACCCCGTTCTCCGGTCGCGGGATCGACATGGTGATCGTGCGCGAGAACGTGGAAGACGTTTACGCGGGCATCGAGCATATGCAGACCACTACCGTCGCCCAGTGCCTGAAGCTGATGACCGCCCCTGGCTGTGAGCGCATCATCCGCGCCGCTTATGGTGTGGCGCTGGCCGAGGAGCGCAAGGAAGTCACCGTCGCCCATAAAGCCAATATCATGAAGCTCACCGAGGGCATGATGAAGCGCATGGGCGAGAAGGTTGCAACTGAATACCCCGGCATTAAGGCCAGCCAGGTGATTATCGATAATTGCGCTCACCAGCTTGTCATCCGCCCCGAGAATTACGACGTCATCGTGACCTCCAACATGAATGGCGACATTATCTCTGACCTCGCGGCCGGGCTGGTTGGCGGGCTGGGCATCGCGCCATCCTCTAATCTGGGCGACCAGGTGGCGATGTTTGAAGCCGTGCATGGCTCGGCACCGGACATTGCCGGTAAGGACATGGCGAATCCCACTGCTTTGCTCTCCGCCGCTATCATGCTGCTGCGCCATATCGGCAGCTTCGATATTGCCGAAAAAGTTGAGCAGGCCCTGTTTGTTACCCTCGCGGAGGGCCACAACCTCACCGGAGACCTCGCCCCGCGCGGCCATGGCGTTGGCACCGCGGCTTATGCAGACCAGGTCATCGCCAATCTCGGCCGCGAATCCGCCATGAAGTCCCGCACCTACAAGAAGCTGGAACTCACGGCCTGGCCTAAGCTTACCGCACATATGGAGCCAACCACGCGCGAGCTGGTGGGTATCGATGTATTTCTCGAAACAGACCAGGACGCCGAGACCCTGGGCAAAACGCTGGAGGAAATCTCCGAATACAGCCCGTTCACTCTCACCGGCATCTCCAACCGCGGCGTCACTGTTTATCCACCCATCGGCGGGCAGACCTTCCTCGTCGACCATTTCGCCGCGCGCTTCATGCTGAAGCACCCTATCTCGCTGGCGGCCAGCCGCAGCGAGGGCCAGCCGGAGATTTCATATCTCGTGCAGCGCATCGGCGCGAAATTTACCTGGATGCATATCGAGAAGCTGCAACGCTTCGACGGCAAGGACGCCTTCGAGCGCCCTCAGGGTGAGGGCTGAACCAGAGCGGTTAAATCAGTTGCGTTTGCAGCAGGTCTTCCAAATCGCTGGTATGGGCTTCCTCCTCGGCGCGGATATGGTCCAGCAGCGTCTGGGTCTTCGCGTCACCAACGAAATGCGTGGAAAGTTCGCGGTATAATTCGATCACGCATTGTTCTGCGGCCAGGTTTTCCTTTAACAGGCGCGGCAGGCAGCCCTTGGAGGCTTCCGGTGCCATATGGCGCGTGGCGAGGCTGGCGGCAAAATAATCCGGCTTGCCGCCCAGCTCCGTAATCCGCTCGGCCAGCTTCACCATATGCGCGCGCTCATCGGCGGCCTGGGCGGCGCATTCGGTGGCCACCCATTCATTCTCCAACCCATCGGCGGAAACGGCGATCATGCTGTAACGCAGAACACAGGCAATCTCGGCGGACATGGCGGTCTGCAACAGCCCAACAGGCTCACCGCCACAGGCCATCATGGTCTGGGCCGTTACGCGCAAACGCTGCACATCCCCCAGGAAATGATTATCGCCGACCGCGCCTTGCTCGAACATTATCTGTCCTCAAAAAAAGTAAATGAGAATCGTTCTCATTTATACCTTCATTGGTAGCCCGCCTGACGTTTTCAATCAAGTTAGAAGTCTCATCACTCCTTTATCCTGCCAGATTGCTGCGCTAGAAGCACAGGATGAACGACCACACACCCAACAGCTTGCGCGCCTGGCCGGATGCGCGCGGCCGCTTCGGCGAATTCGGCGGCCGCTATGTGGCTGAAACGCTCATGCCGCTGATCCTTGAGTTGGAACAGGCCTACCGAACCGCCAAAACTGACCCGCAATTCAAGGCAGAGCTTGAATTTTATCTGAAGGATTTTGTTGGGCGGCCCAGCCCGCTTTGGCATGCCAAGCGGCTTTCCGAACATCTCGGAGGGGCCAAAATCTACTTTAAGCGCGAGGAGTTGAACCATACCGGCGCGCACAAGATCAATAATTGCGTCGGCCAGATTCTGCTGGCCAAGCGCATGGGCAAAACCCGCATCATCGCGGAGACCGGCGCCGGGCAGCATGGCGTCGCCACCGCCACGGTCTGCGCCCTGTTTGGCCTGCCCTGCACGGTTTACATGGGTGCCGTGGACGTTGAACGCCAAAAACCCAACGTGTTCCGCATGAAGCTGCTGGGCGCGGAGGTGATCCCTGTTTCCTCCGGTGCCGCCACACTGAAGGATGCCATGAACGACGCCCTGCGGGATTGGGTGGCGAATGTGCACGACACCTTCTACATCATCGGCACCGCCGCCGGGCCGCATCCCTACCCGGAGCTGGTGCGCGACTTCCAATGCGTGATCGGCGATGAGGCGCGCGCGCAGCTCATACAGGCTGAAGGACGCCTGCCGGATATCGCCATCGCCGCCGTGGGTGGCGGCTCCAACGCCATCGGCCTGTTCCACACCTTCCTGGATGAAGCCTCCGTCCGCCTTATCGGCGTGGAAGCCGCTGGTAAGGGTATGCACACCAGCGAACACGCGGCCAGCCTGAACATGGGCCGCCCTGGCGTGCTGCACGGCAACCGCACCTATCTGCTGCAGGATGAGGACGGGCAGATATTGGAGGCCCACTCCATCTCCGCCGGGTTGGATTATCCAGGCATCGGGCCGGAACATAGCTGGCTGCATGACATCAAGCGCGTGGAATATGTCGGCATCACCGATGACGAGGCGCTGGAGGCTTTCCAGCTCTGCTCGAAGCTGGAAGGCATTATTCCGGCGCTGGAATGCGCCCACGCCATCGCGCACATCATGAAAATCGCACCCAAGATGGGCAAGGATGAAATCATCCTGCTCAACCTCTCCGGCCGCGGGGATAAAGACATCTTCACCGTCGCCAAACATCTGGGAACCACGATATGAGCCGCATCGCTGGCGTGTTCGCTGCCCTGCGCCAGGCCGGCCAGGGCGCGCTTATTCCCTTCGTGGAAGCCTACGACCCCGACCGCGAAACCTCCCTGATGCTGCTGCACGGCATGGCGGAAAATGGTGCCGACATCATCGAAATCGGCATGCCGTTCACAGACCCGATGGCCGATGGCCCCACCATCCAGGCCGCTGGCAGGCGCGGGCTGCTGGCAGGTGCCACCTTGAAAGGCGTGCTGGGGCTGGTGCATGAATTCCGGCGGCAAAACCGCCACACCCCGCTGGTGCTCATGGGCTATCTCAACCCCATCTGCTCCTATGGCGTGAAAGCCTTCTGCGAGGATGCGGCCACCGCCGGGGTGGATGGGCTTATCATTGTCGACCTGCCCCCTGAAGAGGCCGACCTTGTGCTGCCGGATGCCAATGCCAATGGGCTGGACATTATCCGCCTCATCGCCCCCACAACCTGCGATGTGCGGCTGAAACAGGTGCTGGAAGGCTCCTCCGGCTTTGTCTATTACGTCTCCATCACCGGCATCACCGGCACGCGCACGGCAAGTGCCGCAGACCTGGCGCGGGATATTCCCCGCATTCGCGCCGCGACAAACCTGCCGATCGCGGTCGGGTTTGGCGTGCGCACGCCTGAACAGGCTGCCACCGTAGTGGCCCATGCCGATGCCGCGATTGTCGCCTCCGTGCTGATCGAGACATTATGCAAGGAAAGCCCCGAGGCGGTGATCCGCGATGTTCGCGCATTGGCGGAAGGCGTTAAGGCTGTAAGTAAGGCGGCCTGAATAACGGCGGGGAAGCGATCCATGGGTTTCATCAAAGCACTAACTGATCGCCTGGCGACGGGCCAAAAGGCACCTGCCATTCGCTACGCGGATTTTTCCGCTCCGCCGCCGGAAGAAATGTTGCCGCGGCTGGACCGTTCAGCCCTGGACACCTCCACCCTCACCCCAGAACAGGTGGAATGGCGGCGCGACGGCGTGCTGATCCTGCGCGATTTTATTCCGGATGAAATAACCCAACCCTATATCAAACGTCGCGAGGCCTATGAGCGCCCGGGCGGCTGGGTTGAAGGGCATTCCTATCAGTTTGTGCCGGAGATGCGTCAGCTCTCACTTTATCCGCCGTTGATGGAAAAGCTGAAACTGGTGATCGGTGAGGAGATGATGCTGCATCTCTGCCTTACCAATTGGGTCACATCGCAACGCGCCTGGCATCAGGACGATTACCTGAACCCTTCTTTCGTTAATTGCTGGTACGCGGCGGTATGGATCGCACTTGGCGATATCGAGCCGGATTGCGGCCCATTCGAATATATTCCCGGCTCACATCGCTGGCCGTTGATGCGCGGCGAGAAAGTGCGTGAACTATTGGGCAAATCCGGCAAGGACGTGCATGAGCTGCACTGGCCAAAAACATCTGAATTCTTCACCACCCCGGCGGTGGAATATGAGATGAAGCTGCGCCGGCAGAAGTCGAAATCCTTCCTGGCAAAACGGGGAGATGTACTGATCTGGCACGCGAGATTGATGCACCAGGGCTCGCTGGCGAAAACGCCCGGCAAAGAGCGCCGCTCGCTCATCTCGCATTTTTCCGGCGTGAACCATCGCCCGGATATTCTGGAGCAATTCCGTGTCCGCGATGAGAATGACCAAACTTACGTAAGGTTCGGCGACCCGGCTGCCTGAATGTTTAAAAACCCCGGCACACAAATGCCGGGGCTTTTTATTCGTAGCGCTTAGTGGTCGTCGCCATGCCAGTCACCGCCGCCGTCGCCGCCGTGCCAGCCGCCATCGCCATCACCACCATGCCAGCCGCCACCGCCGCCATACCAGCCACCGCCATCATGGTGGTCCCAGCCGCCTGGGCCGTACCAAACGCAACCTGAAAGGCCGAGCAGAAGCAGGGGAATAAGAATGAGTCTCTTCATGTTTTTAGTCTCCTCAAAAAGCAGGATTTCAGAACATTTCACTATTTGAGCGCGCCTCGCCGAAAGCCACGTCAATCAATCAAATGGCCCGGTGTGGGCGGGCTGCCATGCCCGCCGCCGCTCATCGGGGTGTAATGTTGCTCGCCGCCACCGCCATGATTATCACCGCCATTCCAACCACCACCAGGAGGCGGGCCGCCATGGTCCCCACCGCCGTTGCCATGGTTGCCACCGCCATTCCAACCACCACCGGGAGGCGGGCCGCCATGGTCGCCACCGCCACTATGGTCGCCACCGCCGTTCCAGCCACCACCTGGGGGCGGGCCGCCATGGTCGCCACCGCCGTTGCCATGGTCGCCGCCGCCGTTCCACCCCCCGCCATGGCCATCGCCATGGTCGTGATCGTAATGGCCGCCATCGCCGCCGCCGCCAAACACGCCCACAATGGTAGGGCCACCGGAAACATAACCCGGCGAGCCATCGTAATACCCACCAGAGGGGGCGTAATAGCCGGAGGAGTAGCCGGAGGAATAACCCCCGCCACCACCGCCATAGCCATCAGGGCCATAAACACAGCCCGCGAGCAGCGGGCTTACAAACAACAAGGGGAGAAGTGCGCGTTTCATGACTATGATATAGTGCGCCGTACGATGGCTGCATTAGGGCAGGATTATAGCTTTCCCCAGGCAAAGAAATCTGCGTTCTCCCAACCCGGCTTGCCGTAGCGCAACGGCGCACCGGCTGCGGTGAGCACCATCCCGCCAGCAGCCTCCAGCACCGCCTGCGGCGCGGCTGTGTCCCACTCCATGGTGCGGCCAAGGCGCGGGTAGAAATCCGCATTTCCTTCGGCCAGACGCAGGAATTTCAAAGCCGAGCCAATATTGGTGAGCTGTGCCACCTTGTGCCGGGCAAGGCAAGCGGCAAGCTCCGGCGCATCTTGGTAATGCCGGGAGGCGAACACCGTCAGCCCTTCCGGCGGCACATGGCGGGCGGATATATTTTTCTCCATCCCGTTTTTTCGTCGCCAGGCCCCCTGCCCCACCACGCCAAAATGCAGCTCATTCAGCGCGGGGGAGGCCACGGCCCCCAGCACCGGCGCGCCGTTTTCAATCAACCCGATACACACCGCGAACTCATCCCGCCCGGCAGCAAACTCGCGCGTGCCATCCAGCGGGTCCACCAGCCAATAGCGCGCAGCCGGGGCGGTGATGCGCCCGGCGGCCACCTCCTCCTCCGCCACCACGGGAATATCCGGCGCGGCGGCGCGCAGCCCGGCGGTAATCAGCGCCTCGGCCTGTTGGTCCGCCAGCGTCACCGGGGTGGCGTCGGCCTTGGTCTCCACGGTAAAGCCCGCCGCGCGGATCGCCCGGATGGCAGCGGCGGCCTCATCAGCCAAACGCACGGCGAGGGTCAGTAGCTCCTGCATGGCTTGTCTGTACCCCCGCTGCCATGGCTGGCCAAGTTGTAACCTGGTGATATGCTCGGCCCATCAAGAAATGGAGTGGGGTCGCATGGTTGAGATCGTGTTCGGAAAACTGGCGCTGCCCAAGGATGGCGTGCTGGTGCTGCCGGTGGGCGAGGGCCTGCCCTTAAGCGGCGAAGCCGCTGTGCTGGACGAGAAACTGAACGCGGCGCTGAGCAAGGCGATGGCGGCCGCCGAATTCACCGGCAAATCTGGCCAGAACCTGAACATTTATAATGCCGGGGCTTATAAGCGCGTTATCCTTATCGGCACGGGCAAGGATGATGCACCACGCCGGGCAGAGCTGCTGGGTGCCGCCATCACCGCAGCCCTTGGCAAGGAAACCGAGGCGACGATTCTCACCACCAACTTCACCGCGGAACAGGCGGCGGAAATTGCCCTGGGTGCCCGTCTGCGCGCTTACAAATTCGATAAATATCG
>JAGWIL010000384.1 GCA_028866335.1 Rhodospirillales bacterium | reverse complement strand
TCCTTCAGCGCCTTCGGCAATTTCACCATGGCACGCTTGATGATATCCGCCGCACCGCCTTGCAACGGCGCGTTGATGGCCTGCCTCTCGGCATAGGCCCGCAGCGCCGGAATTTTGTCCCTGATGCGCGGCACCCAGCAGCGCCGCCCGAACGGGGTCAGCACAAACCCATCCGTTCGCGCCTGTTCCTTAGTCGCGTCCATATACGCTCTAATTTCCGGGTAGCGTTTGAAATAAGCGTCGATATAAGCCTTGGCCTCACCAGCGGAAATGCCGAGCTGCCGCGCCAGCCCGAAAGCCGAAATGCCGTAAATAATGCCGAAATTAATCGCCTTTGCCCGCCGCCGCGTGGTGCCATCCATATCCTTCATCGGCACACCGAACACTTCCGATGCCGTGCGGGCATGAATATCCTCAGCCTTCTCAAAGCTTTCCTTCAACGCCGGAATATCCGCCACATGCGCCAGCAGCCGCAGCTCGATCTGCGAATAATCCGCCGAGATGAGGCTATGTCCCGGCGCGGCGATGAAGGCGTGGCGGATACGCGCACCTTCTTCCGTTCTTATAGGAATATTCTGCAAATTCGGGTCGGTTGAAGAAATGCGGCCGGTGGTTGTCGCCGCCATCTGGAAATTGGTGTGCACCCGTCCCGTGCGCGGGTTTATCTGCCCCACCAGCGCATCCGCATAAGTGCTTTTCAGCTTGGAAAGCTGGCGCCAGTCGCTCACCCGCGCGGCAATGTCATTGCCTTGCTCAGCCAGGGTTTCCAGCACAGAGCTATCGGTTCCCCAGGCACCGTTCTTGCCCTTCTTGCCGCCGGGGAGCTTCATGTCCTCAAACAGCACCTCGCCCAATTGCTTCGGGCTGCCGACATTAAAGTTCCGCCCTGCAAGTTTGTGAATCTGCGTTTCAAACTCGCCCATGCGGCGCTCGAATTCTACAGACATGGCGGAGAGATCAGCCTTATCCACCAGCACGCCATTGGCTTCCATTTCCGCCAGCACCGGGATGAGCTTTTTCTCTAAAAGCTCATACAGGGCCAGGGATTTATGCACGCGCAAGGCCGGCTTCAACTGCCCCCAGAGCCGCAACGCCGCATCCGCCGCCTCGCCGCCCAGCTCAGCGGCTTTTTCAACCGGCGCTTCGGCAAAATTCAACCGCGCGCGCCCGGTGCCGGTCACATCATCCGGCGTTTTCACGCTGTGGGAGAGATGCACCCGCGCCAGCGTGGCGAGGTCATGCGCGAAATTCCCCGCATCCTGCGCGTAGGAAATCAGCATCACATCGTCCAGCGGCGAAACCGGCCCCAGCCCGGCGCGGGCAATCGCCTCCAACCCAAATTTCGCATCGTGAAAAATCTTCAGCACCGAAACATCCGCGAACAGCGCGTTCAACCCGGCGGCGGCTTCGTCCCAGGCAATCTGTGGCGCGGCATCCAGCGTGGTGTGATGTTTCAGCGGCAGATAAACCCCCTGCCCCGGCTTCGCTGCCAACCCCAGCCCCACTAAATTACCATGCAGGCCGGAGGGGTCGTCCGTCTGCACGGAAAGGGCGAGCAGCCCCGTCTCCCGCGCCGCCTTGGCAATCTCACGCAGCTCCGAAAGCTCATGGATGGGCTTATAAGGGCCGAAAGGCGCGTGGCTAACCTCAACCTGCACCTCCTCCTCGGCCACACCATCCTCCAGCCCCAGACGGTGGCGGATGGATTTGAAATTATTCTGCACCAGAAAAGCCCGCAGCACGTCTGCATCCCAGGCTTTCACGCCCAGCTCCGCCACCGGCACCGGCAGCGGCACATCGGCGCAGAGGGTGACCAGCGTTTTGGAAATCCGCGCCGCCTCCGCGTGCTCAATCAACGCATCGCGCCGTTTGGAGGGTTTCATGGAGGGTGCGGCTTCCAGCACCGCCTCCAGCGTGCCGTATTCACCAATGAGTGCCGCCGCGCCTTTCGGGCCGAT
>JAGWIL010000383.1 GCA_028866335.1 Rhodospirillales bacterium | reverse complement strand
CTGTTGTGAGCTCAAACGCTGAACCATCGATATGCGAGCGGAAGGTCACACCCTTTTCTTCCAGCTTACGCAGCTTGGCGAGAGACATGATCTGAAACCCGCCGGAATCGGTAAGGATGGGGCCGGGCCAGTCCATCATTTTATGCAAGCCGCCGAGGCGCGCCACGCGCTCAGCCGTGGGGCGGAGCATGAGGTGGTAGGTGTTGCCGAGCACGATTTTGGCACCCGTTTCGCGCACGGCATCCGCTGTCATGGCCTTCACCGTGCCGGCAGTGCCCACGGCCATGAAGGTGGGGGTGGGTACCTCGCCATGGGCGGTTGTGAGCGTGCCAGCACGGGCCTGGCCATCCTGGCCTGCCAGGGTGAAGGAGAAATCTGGGGTGGTCATGGGAAGGGATTAGCCGGAAAGCTGGCGTGGGGCCAGATTAACCGCGTTCCAGCAAGCACGCATCGCCGTAGGAGTAAAACCGGTACCCGTTGGCGATGGCGTGGGCGTAGGCGGACTTAATGCGGTCTATCCCGGCAAAGGCGCTCACCAGCATCAGCAGCGTGGAATACGGCAGGTGGAAATTGGTGAACAGAGCATCGGCGATTTTGAAGCGGTAGCCGGGGGTGATGAAAATATCGGTCTCGGAATCGAAGGGTTTCAGCACGCCATCATCCGTGGCGGCGGATTCCAGCAGGCGCAAAGCCGTGGTGCCGATGGGGATGATCCGCTGGCCTGCCGCCTTCGCCGCGTTGATGCGCTGGGCGGCCTCAGGCGTAATGTAGCCGCGCTCGGCGTGCATTTTGTGCTCGGCGATGTTTTCCACCCGCACCGGCAGAAACGTGCCCGCACCCACATGCAGCGTTACTTTCGCCATTTCGATGCCGCGTGCGGCCAAAGCTGCCAGCAATTCAGGCGTGAAATGCAACCCTGCGGTGGGCGCGGCGACAGCACCCTCATGCGCCGCGAAGAGGGTTTGGTAGTCCGCCTTGTCCTGCTCGGTAATGCCCGCTGGCCGGGCGATGTAAGGCGGCAGCGCCAGTGCGCCGGAGCGGGTGAGGGCGGCGTAGAAATCATCCGCGTTGAACCGCAAGATGGCCGCGCCACCTTCGAGAATTTCCTGCACCTCGGCAGAAAATTCAGGGTCAATCACCAGAATATCGCCCTGCTTTACGCGTTTCGCATTGCGCAGCAGCACATGCCAGGTGCCGTCATCCAGCCGCCGGTCCAGCGTAATGCCGATTTTCGCCTCGCCGCGTCTGGCTGTTAGTTGGGCGGGGATCACCTTGGTGTCGTTCACCACCAGCAGATCATCGGGCCGCAGCAGGCTGGGTAAATCCCGCACAATATGGTCGGTTAGGCCAGCGCCCACATGCAGCAGCCGGGCTGCATCTCGCGGGCGGGCGGGGGCTGTGGCGATACGCTCCGGCGGCAGATCGTAGCCGAACTCTGAAAGCTGCATCAGGCCCCGAGATACGAGGCCAGCTCGATAAGATTGCCATCCGGGTCGCGGCAATAGACTGACATGATATCGCCCAGCGCGCCGATGCGCGTGACCGGCCCGCGCTCAACGGCAACCCCGCAGGTATGGAGCTGGGCCACCACGTCCTCCGGCCTCACGGCGACGACAAAGCAGAGATCCAGCGTGCCGGGTGCCGCGGTTTGCGCGTGCGGGATAACCTCGTGCCCGGCCTCGTGCAGATTGATCTTCTGTGCGCCGAAGCGCAACGCGGTGCGGTTTTTGCCGCCATATTCCTCACGCTCCATGCCCAGAACGCGTTGATACCAGCCCGCGGTGACCTGCAGGTCCCGGCAGACCATCACGACATGATCTATACGGTCGACAGTGAATTTCATGGTTCAGGCGAGGTCCGCGAAGAAGTCGTTGCCCTTGTCGTCCACCACGATGAAGGCCGGGAAATCCTTCACTTCGATCTTCCAAACGGCTTCCATGCCAAGCTCCGGGTATTCCAGAATTTCGAC
>JAGWIL010000043.1 GCA_028866335.1 Rhodospirillales bacterium | reverse complement strand
AACATGGCCATGAAGATGCCATTCATGCGAGAGCGCAGTTCCGGTGCCAGCACATATATGGAACGCTGCCCTAGCACCAAGCTTGTCTGTACGGCCGCATCCAGCATGATTGCCGCCAGTGCCAGAACCAGCACAGAATGAAAACAAGCCCCAACCGCCGCAATTGCGAAAGCCAGCGTTACCCCCAGCAGAGACGCTAATGTGCCTGCTTTGGTATAACCCCGATCAGCAAGATGCCCGGCCGCCGGAGCCGCGAACGCCCCGGCCGCTCCGGCCAGCGCAAACAAAGCAATACCCCATTGCGTGAAGCCAAATTCATGCGTCAAAAAAAGCGGCGCGCCGGTCCAGAACAATGAAAACCCCGCGAACGCAGCCGCCTGATAAGCCGCCCTTTGCCTTAATATAGGAAAACGCAACGGTAAGCTGAATAAGGAAACGAGCAATGATCCATAGTGGTGGTTGGCTTCGGGCTTCCGGTAGGGAAGCGCCCGGCTCAACAGCAAGGCAAGCCCAGCCATTAGCGCCGCGGAGATAAAGAAAACCAAACGCCAGGAAGATACCGCCGCTATCATTGAAGCAATTGGCCGCGAGAATAGAATACCAAAGAGCAGCCCACTGGTTACAAGCCCAACGATTCTGCCGCGCGAAGCTTCTGGGGTTAGATGCGCCGCGATGGGGATAAGCATCTGAACCGCTACCGAGGTGAGGCCGATCAATGCCGATACCACCAGCATAACCTGCCCATTCCAGGCCACCCCCGCGAGCAGAAGCGGTAAAATAGCCGCGGCAACGGTTACCACCACCAGCCGGCGATTTTCCACCAAATCCCCCAATGGCACCAGAAAAATCAACCCTGAAGCGTATCCAAGCTGTGTCAGGCTTACAATCAGGCTTTCCGCTCTGGGCCGCATATGCAGCGCCGGCCCAATCAAACTTAATAATGGCTGGGAATAATAAATATTGGCGACCACAATGCCGCATGAGACCGCAAGAAGCCAAACGATCTGACGAGAAGGTAAGGCGCGGGAGTGAGAATTAGACAAGACTTGCATGACCTTTGACTTAACGGCGGACGAGATTTCTGCAATGCAGCAGATGGGGCAAGACTCGGTTCCGCGCTAGCCCAAAGGAGATTTTATGGATTTGATGCATGCCGTTCTCTTCGCTGCTCTTCAAGGCGCGACAGAACTGTTCCCCGTCAGCTCACTCGGCCATGCGGTTATTGTTCCCGCATTGCTGCATTGGGGCATAGACCAAAGCGCTCCTGGGTTTTTGCCCTTTCTTGTCATGCTGCACCTTGGCACGGCTGCCGGGTTAATCGTATATTTCTACGTTGAGTGGCTGGTCATGGCGCGCGGCCTGCTCGGGCTGGGTTACGCCGAGGAAAACGCCGCGGCCCGGGGCTTACTGGGCAAGCTTATTGTCGCAACGCTCCCTGCGGTGATCATCGGCGGGTTGTTCAAAAAACACATAGCGCATCTGTTTGGCAGCCCACTCATTGCCTGCATATTCCTTGTTGCCAATGCTGGCCTGCTGCTGTTGGGCGAGCGTTTGCGCAGCCGCCATTTGCGTCAGGGCAATATTTCTTATCTGGACGCTTTGGTCATCGGGCTGTTCCAGTGTCTGGCGTTTCTGCCCGGTATTTCGCGCTCCGGCGCCGCCATCGTTGGCGGGCTTAAGCGCGGCGTGTCTCATGCTGGTGCGGCAAAATTTTCCTTCCTGATGGGCACCCCGGTTATTGTGGCTGCGGGTGTTGCAGAAGTTCCCAAGCTTATACACCGGCATGAGCTGCACGCTCTGCTTGGCGTATCCCTGGTTGCAGCAATCACGTCAGGCATTGTCGCCTATGCCAGCACCGCCTTTCTGATGCGCTACTTCAAAGAACATGACGATTGGGCGCTGAAACCGTTCGCCGCTTATTGCGCCATAGCCGGGGCTGGAGCCTTCCTGCTGTTGACGGTTGGGCTATGAAGCGCCTGCTCTGGCTGGCGGTGGGCCTGCTTTTTCCCGCCGCGGCTTTGGCGAATGTTAACCTGGCTGAAGCACCCATTGGCCGCACCGACCTGCCATGGTGGAACACACGCTGGCATACGAGCTTGGCCGAGAGAGACACCCAACGTGACGCCAAAATCGTCTGGCTTGGCGATTCAATTACATATTACTGGCAACGCCAAGGCGGCCACGGCTATGACGATATAAAACCCGTCTGGGACAAATACTACGCGCCTTACGGTGCACTTGATTTTGGTTTTATCGGGGACACTACAGCCAGTCTGATCTGGCGATTGGACCACGGCCAAGTGACCGGATTGCATCCGAAACTCGCGATTATCTTAATCGGCGCAAATAATTTCGGTCGGGTGCATTGGGATACGGCCATGACCGTGCCCGCAATTGAATCCGTGGTGGCGAACACGCACAACCGTTTGCCCGATGCGCATATTTTTCTTCTTGGTGTGCTGCCTTCGATACGCAGCGCCTGGGTAGATAAACAGACCGTGACCACCAACGCCGCCCTGGCCAAAGCTTATGTCGGCAGCCAAGATGTCACTTATATCAACCTAAGCGGGCTATTTATGAAAGATGGGAAGGTTAATTCCAGCCTGTTCGTTGACCCAGATTTGGTTCCGTCGGAACCTGCTTTGCATCCTAACCGCGAAGGCATGACCCGCATCGCCCAAACATTGCAGCCTTACGTTGAAAAATACGTAAACTGAACCAACCTATCTTGCTTTAACCGCCGCCACGAAGGCTCTAATGAGCGCTGGGTCCTTACGGCCTGGCGCGCTTTCCACCCCAGAGGATACGTCCGCTCCTGAAGCGCCCGTAAGGCGCAGGCCCTCCGCGACGTTTCCTACGTTCAACCCACCGGCAAGCAACCAGGGCTTTGCCGGTTTGAAGCGCGAAAGCAGCTCCCAATTCGCCAAAACGGCGTTTCCGCCTGGCCTTGTGGCCCCCTTGGGCGGCTTAGCTTCCACAACGAAGCCATCAGAAACCTCATCCCGCAACGGGAAATCCGCTTCCGTCTCGGCACCAAGCTGGCGCCATACCGGCCTTCCGAAGCGATCTCTCAATGCTTCAATACGCTCAGGTGCCCCGTGTATCTGCAGAATATCCAAAGACACATTCTGCAAAATATCGTCGATTTCATCTATCTGCGGGTTAACGAACAGCCCAACGCGCTTTGGCCCGCCCGCATGGCGCTCTGTAAGCAGCTTTGCCTCAATTCCCGTCACAAAACGCGGCGATGCCGGAAAGAACACAAAGCCAATAAAATCCGCTCCTGCTTCCACCGCCGCATCGAATGCCTCAGCACTATTAATGCCGCAAATCTTAACCAGGCTCATCTAATCGCGTCCGCAATTGCAGCAGCAGCCTCCGCCGGATTTGAGACACCTGTGATGGGCCGGCCCACCACGATATAATCCGCGCCAGCGGCCACGGCTTGTTCCGGCGTCATGACCCGCGCCTGATCACCAAGTTCCGCTCCGGCAGGGCGTATGCCCGGAACAACCAACAGCGGCTTCGTACCAAATTCCTCACGCAACAGTTTTATTTCATGCGGTGAGCAGACCAAGCCATCCGCCCCGGCCGCCAAGGCCAAACGCGCCAAGCGAAGCACCTGTTGCGCTGCGCCCCCGGCCACCCCAGTCTCCGCCAAACCGGTCTCATCGAAGCTCGTCAGCACCGTAACCGCCAAAATTTTTGGGCGCTTTTCTTTCGCCTGTGCTGCGACTTCGGCGGCGGCGGCAATCATTTTGGTACCTCCACTGGCATGAACAGTCAGCAGCTTTGGCTCCAAAGGCAACAGAGACCGCACCGCTCCCGCGACAGTATTAGGTATATCGAACAGCTTGAGATCAAGAAAAACGTCCACGCCCTGCGTTACCGCCCGGAAACCCTCTGGCCCATTGCGCAGAAAAAACTCAAGGCCAAGCTTGATTAATCCAGAATGCGGCGCAACAGCCCGCACCAACTCCTGCGCGCGCAAAACATCCTGCGTATCAATCGCCGCAATCAATCGCTTCATCGTCTGAGACTCATTTTAGAACGGTTGGCGGCGCCACGTTGTTTCCCGCCGCCACTGGCAGTTCAGCCAGACGCTTTTCTGCTGTGCGTGCGCGCCTACGCCATTGAAACTGCTTTGGCATGGCCGCAAGCAGCCCAACAAAAAACCCTAAAGCCAACGCCGCGATAACAACCGGCCCAAGCCAAGCTGAGGCGACACCGAACGGCCAAAACCCTATCAGCACCGGCACCCGGTTTGATAAAACAAATACAACCAGCGCTAAAACGAGCAGGAAACCAATTAAAAACTTAACCGTTTTCAGCTTTTTACTCCGCCATTCTTTTTGGCCGCAACCGGGGTAGAAGCCGGCTTGTTAATCCGTTCACGCAGTTCTTTGCCAGCCTTAAAGAAAGGAACCGATTTTTGAGCGACCTCAACGGTCTCACCCGTGCGAGGGTTACGACCGGAACGCGCCTGCCTGCGTTTTACCGTTAAGGCCCCAAAACCGCGCAATTCCACCCTCTCACCACGGGCAAGAGCGGATGTCATTTCGTCAAAAAGTGCAGAGACAATTTTCTCCACATCTGACATGGTAAGATGCGGGTTGTCCTCCGCTAATCCAGCGATCAATTCTGAGCGTGTCATACTGCCCCCCAGCTTGTAACGATGCCAGGATGCAACACAATGGTCAATAAAACCATTGGGCTAAGGGTATCAAACACGTTGTTTTACCCCAAAAAAGTTAATGCGGAGCCACCCTGGCCGTTGGCGATTGCATCCTCCCAAGGCCTGCTGTGCAGGTGGGCACCAGTTGCCCAGACCAAAATCTGAGCAGAGCCAGCTCCCAAGGGAAGTGCTTAACGGCCCTGGGGATGACTTGCCTGACGTACCGGGCAGCTCCTGATCGCTATGTAATCCGGATAAATCCGCCCGGCAATCTCTTGCAAAAAGAGTTTTTAGCTGTGTCAGATATCCAGGAGATCAGCTGCGATTTCTTCGGCCCGCGCCGCCACCCGGCGCAGCCTTGCCCGCCGTTCGCCGCCCAGTTTTCCATTTTCTTGCTGGGGCATTTGCGCGGTGGAACCTGCTTCGTTGGACCTTAAATCATATAGCTCGTCGGCCAGCAGAAGAGAGGCCAACATCAGCAGCCGGGCTTCGCCAGATTGCCCGCCAATAGCTTTAATGCTGGTTATACGCTGCTCAATTTCAGCAGCCATCTTGGCCAAATGATCTTCCTGGCCATCCTCACAGCCGACGATATAGGCATAGCCATTGATACGAATTGTAACCTGCGCCATGGCCTCACTCCGTTGGTGGCATCTGAGGAGGATTTAAGGCATCCCGGAGCCGAAAGATCACCTTGTCCAGAGCTGCTGTCAGCGCCTCACGGTCAAGCGCATCGTCGCGCTCAGCCTGCGGTTTGATATTTCGGGACACGCCAGCAATTTTGCGAAGCGCCTCCTCGATACGATCTAAAATTTCGTCTTCAGATTCCGACTCGGCCATGCTGATTATTCAACCCGACCGTACTATGCGAGGTCAAGGATGAAGCGCAGCTTGATTATTGAAACGTCAACCTCTGACATACTTCCCCCTGCAATCCTCATCCATGGGCTGGGCGAGGCTCGCCTGGCAGTTAATCAGCCCCGGCCTGTCACACTTATTTCCCCCCCTGGCGCGGCAATTTCATGGGGCTGCCTGTGGTGGCAAGCGTTGCTCTCGGCGGCGGACTATAAGGGTCCGGCCTTGCTTGACTGCGCCAAAGCTCCCGGCCGGGCGGCAGAAGCGCTTGCGCTGGGGCTTAAAGGGTTGGTGCTTTCTCCCTGCCCAAATTGGAATGAAATTGCGGGCCTGGCCGAACAAAACGGCGCAACACTGCTCAGTTCCAGGCCACCAGCGCTCGATCTACGCCTGCCCCACGCGGAAAACCGGCTGAAATCCTGGCTTGGCGGATGACATTACCGCCGCCATGCGTTACATGGCCGCGAGTTTCCCAATGGAGGACTGGTTCATATGGCGATGACCGATACGGTTAAGAAAATCCTGTCGCATTACGAGAGCGACAATCCCGGCACCAAGGCGAACCTTGCCCGCATTTTGATGCATGGCAAGCTGGCAGGCACCGGAAAGCTGGTGATTCTGCCGGTCGATCAGGGCTTTGAGCACGGTCCGGCGCGCTCCTTCGCCCCTAACCCCGCGGCTTATGACCCGTATTACCATTACCAACTGGCGGTGGATGCTGGGCTTTCCGCCTATGCAGCACCTCTTGGGATGCTGGAAGTTGGCGCCGCCGCGTTCGCCGGGCAAATTCCTACCATCCTGAAAGTGAATTCATCCAATTCACTGGCCACGCTGCAAAATCAGGCGCTCACCGGCTCAGTGTCGGATGCGCTGCGCCTGGGCTGCTCCGCCATCGGCTTCACCATTTATCCAGGTTCCGAATTCGCGTTCGAACTGATGGAAGAAATCCGTGAAATGGCCGAGGAAGCCAAATCCGCCGGTCTCGCCGTGGTCGTCTGGTCCTATCCGCGTGGCCCGATGCTGGACAAGGCCGGTGAGACAGCACTCGACATCTGCGCCTATGCCGCTCACATGGCCGCACTTCTCGGTGCCCACATCATCAAGGTGAAACCACCCACAGACGTCATTTCCCTGGAAGCCGCCAAGAAATCCTATGCCGGGTTCGACGCGTCCACCATGGCCAAGCGCGTTAAGCATGTGGTTGATAGCTGCTTCGCTGGTAAGCGTATTGTGGTGTTCTCCGGTGGCGAGTCCAAGAGCCTGGATGGCCTGTACGAGGAAATTCGCGGCCTGCGCGACGGCGGTGCCAACGGCTCCATCATTGGCCGCAACACATTCCAGCGCCCGCGTGAGGAAGCGTTGGCGATGCTACAGAAGATCATCGACATCTATCTGAACAAAGCCTGAAGTACCGGGCGGGAGCGGTCTTTCGTAAAGGCCGCTCCTCCATTGGAACACGCAATGACATCCGATTGCCGCCTCTATCTCATCACCCCGCCCATCCTGGCGACGGGTTTCGAGCAAATTCTGGCCAGCGCCCTCGATTCGGGGGACGTCGCGGCTGTACAACTGCGATTGAAAGACGTACCCGAGACCGAGCTTTTACGCGTTATAGAGCGCCTGCGGCCCATCGCCCAAAGCCGCGATGTTGCTTTCCTGCTCAATGATAACCCGGCCCTCGCAGTTAAATCCGGCTGCGACGGCGCGCATGTCGGCCAAACAGATTTGCCCGCCAAGCAGGCCCGCAAAATCCTCGGCAACCTCACCCTTGGCGTCACCTGCCACAATTCCCGCCACCTTGCGATGGAAGCCAGCGAAGCCGGGGCTGATTACGTGGCTTTCGGTGCTTTTTTTCCTACCACCACCAAGGAGCCGCCGGAGATGGCGGAGATCGACACGCTGAAAATCTGGGCGGACACGATGGAAGTGCCTTGCGTCGCCATCGGCGGCATAACGGCTGAAAACTGCGCGCCTCTGGTGCTGGCAGGTGCTGAGTTCCTGGCTGTCAGCAACGCAGTGTGGAACCACCCGCAAGGTGCGGCTGCGGGCGTAAAGGCTATGATAGACGCGATTAAGAGCGCCGCTTAAGCTTGCTTACTGGCAATCATTCCCACGCAAGGTGAAGCTCTGCACCTTGCCTTCCGTTAGCAAAAAAGTAACTTCGCAGGACCATATTTGGACATTTTGCGGTATCATCGGGCGGGCATACGGGTAAGGTCCCCAGCCGCCCCAATATGGCCCGCCCCATGCGTAACCGCCAGGTTGAACCTGCGCCTGGTTCCGCAATTCATAAGCCAGATAAGTAACATTGTTCACGGTGATCTGCCGTGCGGGAACCCCGAGCTTCTGCACCAGAATCGTTTCTGGCGCGCCGATATAGGCCGCCATCTGAGATTCCAAATTCGGCCCGCTCGCACAGCCCGCCAGCGCCAGCGTTAAACCAAGAGCATAGACCACTCGCATCATCCATCCTCCGCAATTCTTAGAACAAACGCTACTACTGCTACCGCCAAAAATCATCCTTCACATGTGCTACCGCCAAAAATCATCCTTCACATGCGGATGGTTGCACTTGGTTTCAAACCCCCGGCAACCACAACACATCGGCAATGCGCCGGGCATTGGTGGCTAGCATGACCAGCCGGTCAAACCCCAACGCAATCCCCGCGCAGGACGGCAACGCCGCCACGGCTGCCAGAAACTCCTCATCCAGCGCCCAGTCCGGTCCATAAATCGCATGGCGGCGCGCCCGGTCCTCAATAAAACGCGCCCGTTGTTCGGTCGCATCCGTCAGCTCCACGAAAGCATTGGCCAGTTCGATCCCGCATACATACAGCTCAAATCGCTCCGCCACCCGCTCATCCTCCGGGCAGCGGCGCGCCAGGGCCGCCTGCGCGGCCGGCCAATGCGTGAGAAACGTCGCCCGCCCACGCCCCAGATGCGGCTCCACCCGTTCTAACATCAGGCGGAAGAACAAATCCTCCCAACCCTCACCCTCGCGCAACCTGGCCTTGGCCTGCGCAGCCAGCGCCGCCGCATCCCCCGCCGTGGCCAGCACATCAACGCTCACATAACGCTGAAACGCCTCCGAAACGGTTAAATATTCCGGCTCATCCAACCGCGTGGTGATGCCCCGGCAACTCACCTCCGGCGGCAAGGCCGCCTGCAGCAGCGCAAAACTCTCCCGCATCAACGCGCCCATATCCGCGTGCAGGTCATACCATTCCAGCATGGTAAATTCCGGCGCGTGCGTGTCAGACCACGGCTCATCTCGCCACACCCGCGCCAACTGGAAAATCGGCCCCGATCCACCCGCCAGCAGCTTCTTCATCGCAAATTCCGGCGAGGTATTCAGCCATTCCCCGCCAGCTTGCCGCGCACGCAGATGCACTTCCTCGCCCGGCGACCGCACGGCATAAGGCGTTTCCACCTCCATATAACCACGCGCGGTGAAGAAGGCGCGCATTGCAGCCGCCAGCAAATTACGCCGGCGCAGGAGCGCCATGCGGTCAGGCAAGGTCTGCCAGGGTTGAGAGCTCATGGCACCCAGTTTACACGCTCCCGATGCCAGACGGAATTTCTACCCCTAAACAACGTACATTGCGTACCCCCCAAGAGCTGGTTCAAGCCGGGCTGCTGCCGCCCGAAGAACGCGCCGGGGCAGAAGCTGTTGCCGCCCGCTACGCCATTGCGGTTCCCCCGGCCCTCGCCGAGAGGATCGAATCCCCCGGCGACCCCCTTGGCCTGCAATTCCTGCCTAATCCAGCGGAGCTCATCACCGCCCCGCATGAGAATGCCGACCCGATCGCGGATGAAGCCCTCTCCCCCATCCCCGGCATCGTCCATCGCTACCCAGACCGTGCCCTGCTCAAGCCTCTTCTCGCCTGCCCTGTTTATTGCCGCTTTTGTTTCCGGCGTGAACAAGTGGGGCCGGATGGCGGCCTGCTCACCCAGGATCAGCTTGAAGCCGCCTATGAATATATCTCCGCCCGTCTCACCATCCACGAGGTCATCCTCACTGGCGGCGACCCCTTGATCCTCTCTCCCCGCCGTTTGGAGGAAATTTTGCGCCGTCTGGATGCCATCCCCCATGTCGAGCTGCTGCGCATCCATACCCGCGTGCCAATCGCGGACCCTGCCCTTATCACCCCACCCCTCCTGGCCGCGCTGGAGACTAAAAAGCCACTCTATCTTGCCATCCACGCCAACCATGCGCGGGAATTCTCAGACGCCACGAACACCGCCCTGCACAACCTTTCCCGGCTCGGTATCCCGCTGCTTGGCCAAACCGTGCTACTAGCTGGCGTGAACGACTCGGAAGGCGCACTGGCCGATCTCTTTCGCGCCATGCTCCGTGCCAGGGTGAAACCTTATTACCTGCACCAGCTCGACGCCGCCCCCGGCACAGCCCGCTTTTACGTACCACCAGCGAGCGGGCGCGAAATCCTGGCTAATCTGCGCGGCAAGATCAGCGGTACCGCCTTCCCTACCTATATCCTCGATCGTCCCGGCGGTCTTGGTAAAATTCCGCTTTGACCCCCTTTAAATCGGTTTTATCCGATTTAAATATCGGCCAATGACGAATACCGCCCCAACCTCTGCCGGACTCGACGAGATTTTGAAAGCTCTCGCCAACCCGGTGCGGCTGAAAATTTTGCGCGGGC